>NZ_JAFIDA010000001.1:3000000-3181803 GCF_017834145.1 Leucobacter exalbidus
CCCGGGTCACTATGCCCGGGGCTGACACCTCACCTGCCCCAGGCCCTCGCGGGTTACGATCGGGGTATGACACGATCCCGGCCCCGCAGCACGCGCGCCCACTTCGGTCGCGCCGCCCTCGTTACGGTGCTTGCGTGCTGGGTGCTGTGGCTGTTTTTCTCCTTCAGCGGTGAGTCCCGTCCTGTCATACGGCCTCGTGCTGCTGGTGCTGTGGGGCTACGGCCCCGGCGTGGGATGAGCCGAGGGGTCGTCGCCCGCGGTCATCGTGTACATTGCAGTGACGGCGATCATTGTGGCATCGCGGCACAAATCACGGGGCGAGGAACATGCTGTTTGCCAAGATCGTACTGATTCTCGCGCTGCTGGGCGCCGCTGTGCTCGGCCTCGCGATGCGGGTGCGCGCGTGGTGGCGCGACCGCACCGGCGGCCCACGCGACTGATCGGGCGCCCGGCCGCGAGCTTTTCGCGACCGGCCGCAAAATTGGGGGTGCGCAGGGCTTAGCCCCGGCCCTACAGTGAGACCATGCCCATCGATCTTCTGAGTCACTGGCGACCCGCTGTTGAACCGTGGCATGATCCGGATCAATATTGGTCAGCCTTTGACGCCGCGACCCGTGCCATGCCCGCGCCCGTGGTGGCCCTCTCGCTTGCGGCGCTCGCGCGCAACGCGCTCGATCTCACCCGTCGCGCAGGCGGCCTGCCCATTCGGGTGGCCAGTAAGTCGGTGCGGTCGCGCGGGGTGCTCGCCGCGGTGCTGGCGCTGCCAGGGTATCAGGGGGTGCTCGCGTACACGCTCGCCGAGGCGCTGTGGCTCGCGGCCGACGACGATGCGGCGCCGCAGCTGGGCGGTATCACCGATGTTGTTGTGGGGTATCCGACCGCCGATCGTGCCGCGCTCACCAGGCTGGCCTTGAACCCTATGCTTGCCAGCCGGGTCACCGTGATGATTGACAGCCCCGAGCAGCTCGACCTGATCGACGCCGTCGCGTCGCCGCAGCACCGCGAACACATTCGCGTGTGCATCGACCTCGATGCATCGTGGCGCGCGCCCGGGCTCGGGCACATTGGGGTGCGCCGGTCGCCCGTGCACGATGCGACGCAAGCCGAATGGCTCGCCCGCCATATCTCGGGTCGACCAGGGTTTCGCCTCGTGGGCGTGATGGCCTACGAGGCCCAGATTGCCGGTGTTGCCGACCGGCCGGCAGGCCGCCCAGCCACCGGGGCGATGCTGCGCGCCATCCAGCGCGCGAGCAGCAGCGAACTTGTCGAGCGCCGCGCGGCCGCGATTGCGCTGGTGCGCGGCGAAGCCGATCTTGAGTTCGTGAACGGCGGCGGCACGGGGTCGCTTGAACGCACCTCCCAAGAACCCAGTATCACCGAGGTGGCGGCGGGCAGCGGGCTGTACGGCCCGCACCTGTTTGACCACTACACGGGGTTTGACGTGGCGCCCGCGGTCGCGTTTGGGCTCGACGTGGTGCGCAAGCCCACGCCCGACCGCGTGACGGTGCTGGGCGGCGGCTGGATCGCCTCGGGGCCCGCCGCCGCCGATCGGTCGCCCCAGCCGGTGTGGCCCACGGGCCTGCATTACGAGGCGCGAGAGGGCGCAGGCGAGGTGCAGACGCCGCTGCGTGGCGATGCCGCCCGCGCCATGAGCGTCGGCGATCGGGTGTGGCTGCGGCACGCGAAAGCCGGTGAGGTGATGGAGCACACCACCGAGTTGGTGCCGATTGATGGCGAGGGGCGTGCGCTTGCCCCGCTTGCGACGTACCGGGGCGAAGGGAAGTGCTTTCTATGACGCGCAGATGGGTGAACTGGGCGCGCACCGAATCCTCACTGCCCGCGGTGATCGCCGCGCCGCGCTCTGCCGAGCAGGTGGTCGCGGCGGTGCTGCGGGCCCGCGAGACGGGGCACACCGTGAAACCGATTGGGGCGTCACACAGCTTTACGGCGATTGGGGCGACCGACGGGATCAGAATTGATCTGAGCCGCATGCGCGGGCTCGTCACCGCAGACACCAAGCTGCAGCAGGTCACGCTGTGGGGCGGCACCCACCTGTGGGAGGTGCCGACGCTGCTGGAACCGCTGGGGTTGGCGATGCCGAACCTCGGCGACATTGATAAGCAAACGATCACGGGGGCCACCCAAACGGGCACCCACGGCACTGGGCTCGAGTTTGGTGGCATCGCGACGGGTATCGTCGCCGCGCAAATCGTGACGGGCACAGGGGAGGTGCTGCAGATTGATGCGACGCACCACCCCGAGCTGCTGCCCGCCGTGGCGCTCGGGCTCGGGGCGCTCGGGGTCGTGCTCACGGTGACGCTGCAGTGCGTGCCCAGGTTTCTGCTGCGCGCCGAGGAGGCCCCCGCGCAGCTCGATGACGTGCTCGCAACCTTTGACGAGCGCGTGCGCGCAGCCGACCACTTCGAATTCTTCTGGTTTCCGCACACCCAATCGGTGCGCACCAAAACCAACACCCGGCTGCCGCTCGACACTGCCCACACGCCGCTCGGCCGGGTCGCCAGGCTGCTCGATGAGGAGCTCGCGAACAACGTCGCGTTTGGCGCATGCTCGGCGGTGGGCAGCCTGATACCGGGGGCGGTGCCGCGCATCAACCGGCTGGTCGAACAGGTGTCGAGTCGTCGCAGCTACGCGGGTGAATCGCATCGGGTGCTGGTGACGAACCGACGCGTGCGGTTTCGCGAAATGGAATACGGGGTGCCGCTTGCGGCGGTGCCCGAGGTGATGCGCGAGCTCGGGCAGCTGATTACGGGCCGCGGCTACAACGTCTCCTTTCCGATTGAGGTGCGCGCCGCCGCGGCAGACCACCTCATGCTGTCGACGGCCAGCGGCCGTGAAACCGGATACATCGCCGTGCACCGGTACTGGCGCGACGCCGAAGACGATTATTTTCGCGAGGCCGAAGCGATTCTTGCCGCGCACGACGGGCGCCCCCACTGGGGCAAAATGCACACGCAGCGGGCGGCCTCGTTGCGCGCGAGCTACCCGATGTTTGACGAGTTTGTGGCGGTACGCAATCGACTGGACCCCGATCGAGTGTTCAGCAACCCCTACCTCACCCGAGTGCTGGGAGACTGAAACGCGGTTAATCCACAGCTGGCTACGCACTGAGGTCGATAGTATTCGAGCATGTCTGGTGGATTGATTGCCGCGCTCGTCGGCGTAGGTGTCCTTGTTCTTCTGATCGGTTATGTCTGGATCACCTACAACTCCCTCGTCACGTTGCGTGTGCGAGTCGATGAGGCGTGGAGCGATATTACGGTGCAGCTGAAGCGCCGTGCCGACCTGATCCCGACCCTGGTGGACACAGTGAAGGGCTACGCGGCCCACGAATCCGGCGTGTTTAACGCCGTGACGAAGGCACGCGCCGAAACCATTTCGGCCGGCGGCCCGGCCGAAGCATCGGTTGCTGAAGGGCACATGCAAGAGGCGCTGAAGAGCATCTTCGCGGTTGCCGAGGCATACCCGCAGCTGCAGGCCAGCCAGAACTTCTTGCAGCTGCAGGGCGAGCTCGTCGACACCGAGAACAAGATTCAGGCGTCGCGCCGGTTCTACAACGGCGGCGTGCGCGAATACAACACCAAGATTCAGCTCTTCCCCAACACCCTGTTCGCGCGGGGCATGGGCTTTGCTGAGCGTCAGTTCTTTGAGGTCGACAACGTCGCGGCCATCTCAGAGCCGCCGCGCATCCAGTTCTAACCGGGGGAGAGCGTGTACAGCGCGATTCGTCGCAATAAGGTCAACAGCGTCCTCATTATTTTGCTGTTCGTGGCCATCATCGGTGGGCTCGGCTGGCTCGCCGCGGTGATCTACCAGTCACCCGGCATTGTGATCACCGTGCTTGTGTGCGCGCTCGGGTACGCCGCCCTGCAATACTTCATGGCCGGTCGTCAAGCGATCTCCATGAGCGGGGCGCAGCGCATCACCGAGGCAGACAACCCCCGGCTGTACCGCATCGTCGAGAACCTCGCGATCACCACCGGCACCCCCATGCCCGAGGTGTACATCGTGCATGATCCGGCGCCCAATGCGTTCGCCACCGGTCGAGACCCGCAGCACGCGATGGTCGCGGCCACCACCGGGCTGCTCGACATCATGACCGATGCCGAGCTCGAAGGCGTGATGGCGCACGAGCTGGGGCACGTGCGTAACTACGATATTCGCGTCTCCATGATCGTCTACGGCCTCGTCGTCGCAATCGGCATGCTCGCCGACATGATGATGCGCCTGGCCATCTTCGGGCGCAACAACAGCAACCCGATGGTCATTGTCTTCGGGCTTGTGTCGATGATCGTTGCCCCCATCGTGGGCACGATCGTGCAGCTGGCGGTCTCTCGCCAGCGCGAGTATCTCGCCGATGCTACCGGCGCGCTCACCACGCGGCACCCCGAGGCGCTCGCGAGCGCCCTCCACAAGCTGTCGACGTACGGCCAGCCGCTAGAGAAACAGCAGTCGAGCATGGCGCACCTGTGGATCGCAGACCCGTTGAAGCCCGGTTTGGCGCAGCGCCTCTTTGCGACGCACCCACCCATTCCCGATCGCATTCGTCGGCTGCTCGACATGGGCGGTAAGTTCTAGCAGCCCGGCCGGGGTGGGATCTGGGTGTGATGAAGCGGGCAACGCTAGGCTAGAAGAGTTGCCGAGGAGGTCGCACCGTGTCCGCCATGTTCCGTTCGCTCAAGGGTCGCAATTACCGCATCTGGTTCGCGGGTGCGCTGCTGTCCAACGTGGGCGGATGGATGCAATCGACCGCCCAAAACTGGGTCGTGCTCACCGAACTCAGCGACAATAACGCGTCGGCGGTGGGCGTCACGATGGCCCTGCAGTTCGCCCCGCAACTGTTGCTCGTGCCCTTCAGCGGCGCGGTCGCCGATAAATTCGATCGGCGTAAAGTGCTGATGCTGACGCAGAGCCTGCTGATGCTCTGTGCGGCGGCGCTCGGCGTGCTGCTCGTCACCGGTGTCGCCGAACTGTGGCACGTGTATGGGTTTGCCCTCGCGCTGGGCGTCATCAACTCGTTCGATTCCACCTCGCGCCAGGCCTTCGTCTCCGACCTCGTTGAGGGTGACCAGCTCACCAACGCGATCGCGTTGAACTCGGCGTCGTTCAACTCGGCCCGGCTCGTCGGCCCCGCCGTCGCTGGCCTCTTGATTGCCGCGGTCGGTTCGGGCTGGGTGTTCATGATCAACGCGGTGTCGTTCTTCGCGGTGTTGATCGCGCTCGTGTGCATAAAGCCCGCGCCGCGTGAGCTCGAGGTGGCGCCGCAGCGCGAAAGCCAACTGCGGCAGCTGGGCGCAGGGTTTAGGTACGTGCGGTATCGCCAAGACCTGCTCGTGATCTTCGTGATGGTGTTTGTGCTCGGCGCCTACAGCATGAACTTTCCGATTGTCGCCTCCACCATGGCCGTCGAGTTTGGCCGCGAAGCGAGCGACTATGGTCTGCTCTACACGATGCTCGCGATTGGCTCGCTCACCGGCGCACTGCTGGTAGCGAGACGCCCGGCAGCCCGCATGCGCGCCGTGATCGCCTCGGCGGGCGGCGTGGGGGTCGTCAGTCTCATTGCGGCCCTGATGCCCACCTTCTGGACCTTCGCAGGCACCCTTGTGTTCTTGGGGTTTGCCACCGCCACCCTGCTCACCACCGCCAACGGCTTCGTGCAGTCCACCGCGGCCCCTGAAGTGCGCGGGCGGGTCATCGCACTGTACGTGGCCGTGCTCGTGGGCGGTACACCGCTCGGCGCCCCGCTCGTGGGCGCTGCGGCCGACGAACTCGGCGCGCGATCAACCCTGTTTATCAGCTCGGCCGCGGCGATGCTCGCGTTCATCGTGGGCGCGGTGTGGCTGTTCACCGCGCGAAAACTGCGGCTGCACCGCGGTGACGGCTGGCACTTCGCGGTCACCCATGTCGGCCGCCCGGGCCTCGATGATGACCCGGGCAAACAGACCGAAACACTCACCGCTCCCATTGACGTTTTGCGGCGCGGAGAGATCGTTTTGCCGATCGAAAGCTCGGTGCCGCAAGAAACGGCAGCCGTGCCGCTTCCAACCAGCACGATTCGGTTACCCGGGCGTGCTGCAAAGGATGAAGCGGGGGAGTAGGCTGTGGGCGTACCCGCGGATTCTTCCGCATTTTTCCCCTGAATATAGATGGAGCCAAGATACCGGTGAGTGACTTCCTGTCGGCACAAACGCGCACTGAAACCGACTCGATCGGCAGTGTAGAGGTACCCGCGGCCGCTTACTGGGGCGTGCACACGGCCCGCGCCCACGAGAACTTTCCGATCGCGCGCCGTCCCGTCTCGGTTTACCCTGATTTCGTGCGCGCATTTGCGTGTGTGAAGCAGGCAGCATCACGCGCAAACCTTGAGATTGGTGCGCTCGATGAGCAGCGTGCCACGCTCATCGATCGTGCGTGCGAAGAGATTAAGACCGGTCTGCTGCATGACCAGTTCGTTGTGGGTGTCGTGCAGGGCGGCGCTGGCACCTCGACGAACATGAACGCGAACGAAGTGATCACCAACCGTGCGCTTGAACTCGCAGGCCACCCCAAGGGTGACTACGCGTTCATTCACCCGAACGATCACACGAACCACAGCCAGTCGACGAACGACACCTACCCGACCGCGATCAAGATTGCGCTCGCGTTCTCGCTCGACAGCCTGCTCGACGAGCTCGCACTGCTGTCTGACTCGTTCGCCGCAAAGGGCCGCGAGTTCAAGGACATCATCAAGGTCGGCCGCACGCAGCTGCAGGACGCGGTACCGATGACCCTCGGTCAAGAGTTCAACGCGTTCTCGGTGACGCTGCGTGAAGACATCGATCGCCTGCGCGAGGCCGTCTCGCTGCTGCGCGAGATCAACATGGGTGCCACCGCCATCGGTACCGGCATCAACGCGCCCCGCGGCTACAAAGAGACGGTGCTCAAGCACCTGCGCGAGATCACGAACCTCGATCTCGTGACCGCTGGCGACCTCGTCGAGTCCACGAGCGACACCGGTGTGTTCGTGACCTTCTCTGCCGCACTGAAGCGCAGCGCACTGAAGCTCTCGAAGATCTCGAACGACCTGCGCCTGCTGTCTTCGGGCCCGCAGGCCGGCTTCGGTGAGATCAACCTGCCCGCCCGCCAGGCTGGCTCGTCGATCATGCCCGGCAAGGTGAACCCCGTGATCCCCGAGGCCGTGTCTCAGGTCGCGTACGCGATTGCCGGATCAGACGTGACCGTGTCAATGGCCGTCGAAGCCGGTCAGCTGCAGCTGAACGCCTTCGAGCCGATCATTGCGCACTCACTGTTCCAGTCGATTACCTGGCTCGAGCGTGCCTGCCAGACGCTGCGCGTGAACTGCGTTGACGGCATCACCGCGAACGTTGATCACCTCGAAGACATGGTCGCGCGCTCGGTGACCGTAATCACCGCCCTCGCGCCCGTGATCGGGTACTACGAGGCCGCCAGCCTCGCGAAGGAGGCCCTGGCCACCAACGAACGCGTCGGCGATCTCGTGGTGTCACGTGGCCTGCTCAGCCAGGAAGAGCTCGACGACATCCTGCAGCCCTCGAAGCTCGCAGGGCTGCACCCCGAGACGGGTGCGATCGACATCATCCGCGCTGAAGAAGACGCAGCAGCAGACGTCGCCGTGTAACCTCGGCTACACGCGCGAAAGCCGGCGAGATCATTTCGATCTCGCCGGCTTTTGTGCGTTATGCGGGTGCAGCTAGGCGTTAGGCCTGGGTGCAGGTTGAAGTCAGCGCGCCAATGCCCTCAATGGTGACGGTGACCTCGGTGCCGGGCACCAAGTACAGCGGCGGCTTGCGTGACCGGCCGGCGCCCCCGGGTGAACCCGTCGAGATGACCGTGCCGGGCAGTAACGTGGTGGACTGCGAGATCGAAGCGATGAGCTCAGCAACCGAGCGCACCATGAACGACGTGTCTGAATCTTGCACGCGCAGGCCGTCAACATCGGTGGTGATGCCGAGCTTTTGCGGATCCGGAATCTCATCAGCGGTCGTGACGACCGGGCCCACGGGCGTGAAGCCGTCAAACGACTTGCATCGCGACCACTGCGGCTCTTGGAACTGGATGTTGCGGGCCGTGATGTCGTTGACGGCGGTGTAGCCGAAGACGAAGTCGAGGGCTTCCTCAGCCGAGACGTTCTTGGCGGCCTTGCCGATGATGACACCGAGCTCGCCCTCGTAGTCGACCTCTTCGCTCAGGTGCACCGGAATGGGCACCTCGCCGCCGTGGGCGCCGTGCGAGTTGGGGAAGAGTGAGAAGAGCACCGGGCCCGAGTCGTTGTCGAGGCTCAGTTCGCTCGCGTGCTCGTCGTAGTTCAGGCCGACGGCCAGCGTGATGGGAGCACCGATGACGGCGGGGGCAAAGGTGACGTCGGTGAGCGGCGTCCAGTTCTCGGCCGCGCAGGTGCTGACCGCGGTGCGCAGCGCACGGTTGGCCGCGGGGCCAGCCTCAATGTGCTGCTGGAGGGTGCGTGCGGAGCTGCCGAGGCTGCGCACGGGGACACACGACTCTCCGCGAACGACTGCGAGTTCAGGAGTGGTATCAGGGGAGAAGATCAAGTGCGCGAGTTTCACTCCTCTAGGGTAGCCGACCCAGATGATTCAGGGGGCTCAGGGGGATATCTGCAGTGTCGACCCCTGAACTTTGTGTGGTCGACACTGCGCAGACAGTTCCCTCTGAGCGAACGAACAGGCAACTGGCCCAGGTTTCCGAGAGAATGGGCGCATGACCGAATCATCGAAGAGCAAGCCCGAAATCGAATTCCCCGAGGGCCCGGCACCCGCCGAGCTGCAGATTGAAGACATTGAGGTGGGCACCGGTGCTGAGGCACTCGCCAGCTCAACCGTCGACGTGCACTACCTGGGCGTCGAGTACGAAACCGGCGATGAGTTCGACTCGTCGTGGGGTCGCGGCGAATCCATCAACTTCCCGCTGCGCGCCCTCATCCAGGGCTGGCAGGTGGGCATCCCCGGCATGAAGGTCGGCGGCCGCCGCAAGCTCGTGGTACCCCCGGCTCAGGCTTACGGCACCGCAGGTGGGCACCCGCTCGCCGGCAAGACCCTGATCTTCGTGATCGACCTGATCGGCGTGAGCTAAGCTCAACCCTTCGCGTATGGGCAACAATTGTTGCCCATACGCCTCGCTGGCCTCAACCATATTTGGTTGGGGCCAGCGGTGTTTTATGGGCGAAAACGCCGCGCAGGCATTGACGTATCTGACAGTGCCTGCCACAGAAAAATGGCCTGAGTGGTAACGTAGCTTCGTTCAGCAATTGCACAGGAAGAAACGGAGCAACCGGTGGCCTCAGCCGATCCGACCACGCAGAGCGAAAGCGCTGTACCTCGCGAGCCGAAGAACCGGGTAGACCGGTACTTCAACATCACGGAGCGTGGTTCTTCGTTCAGTGCAGAGATTCGCGGTGGGCTCGTCACGTTCGTGACGATGGCCTACATCGTGATTCTTAACCCCATCATCTTGACGAGCGGCGTCGACGTCGAGGGCAACACGCTCTCGTTCCCCGCCGTCAGCGCGGTCACCGCCCTCACCGCCGGCGTGATGACGATTCTGTTCGGCCTCGTCTCGCGCCTGCCCTTCGGCTTCGCGGCGGGCCTGGGCATTAACGCCTTCTTGGCGTTCTCGGTCGTGGGCCAGGTGACCTGGCCCGAGGCCATGGCCATCGTCGTGATCAACGGTGCGCTCATTGTGCTGCTCGCCGCCACCGGCCTGCGCCGCATGATCTTCAACGCCGTGCCCGTTGAGCTGAAGCTCGCGATCACGGTCGGCATTGGCCTGTTCATTGCGTTCATTGGGTTTGTGAACTCGGGCTTCGTGACGGCCACCGGCCAGGGTTCGCCCCCCGTGGGCCTGGGCGGCGACGGCTCGATCGTCACCATCCCCACGCTGTTGTTCGTGCTCACGCTGCTGATCACCGGCGTACTCGTCGCCGCAAAGGTGAAGGGCGGGCTGCTCATCGGCCTCGTCGTCGGCACCATCGGCGCAGTGATCGTCGAAGCAGTAGCGCACCTCGGCCCGCAGGTCGGCGCTGACGGCGAGATCGCGAACGCGGGCGGCTGGAGCCTCACCGTGCCCGAGCTCAGCGGCGCCCCCTTCAGCATCCCCGATCTGAGCCTCGTCGGCGCCGTCGACTTCAACCTCGGCCGCGTGGGTATCGTGACCGTCATCATGCTCGTGTTCACGCTGCTGTTCACCAACTTCTTTGACGCCATGGGCACGATGACTGGCCTGTCACGCGAAGCTGGCGTCTCAGACGAAAAGGGCAACTTCCCCCGCATCAAGTCGGCCCTCGTGGTCGAGGGTGTGGGTGCCATCGCCGGCGGCCTGACCTCGTCATCGTCAAACACCGTGTTCGTTGAATCGGGCGCGGGCATCGGCGAGGGTGCGCGCACCGGGTTTGCGAACCTCATCACCGGCGGCATGTTCTTGCTCGCCATGTTCTTCACCCCGCTCACCCAGATCGTGCCGACCGAGGTCGCTGCAGCGGCCCTCGTGATCGTGGGCGCGATGATGATGGCGCAGATCAAGCACATCGATCTCAGCGACTTCCGTGTGCTGCTGCCGGTGTTCCTCACCATCTCGGTGATGCCCATGACCTACTCGATCGCAAACGGCATCGGCGCTGGCTTCGTGTCGTGGGCGCTCGTGCACGCGCTCAGCGGCCGGGCCAAGCAGGTGCACTGGCTGTTGTGGATCGTTTCGGCAGGCTTCGTGATCTTCTTCGCGCGCGGCCCCCTCGAATCCCTGATGGGCATGTAACCCAGGCGATACCGAACCGTCACAAAACGGGCTCGAATCTTCGGATTCGGGCCCGTTTTGTGTCTTCCACGTGTCATTCCGCACACCCCGTTGACAGGGTCTGCGCACTGTAATACCTTCGAGGGAAGGGAGCGCGCCTCACAAGAGCGCACACCGCTGGGGGTACCGGATACGTTCCCGGCCCAGCGCCCCACGATTCACGCATTTTCCACGCACCGTAGCGAATGGAGAGTTGTCATGAGCAGTGTAGGTCTGTTGTACGTGGGCGCCGTGTTATTTATCAACGGGCTCATGCTGATTGACGTGGTGCCCGCCAAAGCAGCGGCGGCCATGAACCTGTTCGTGGGCGGGATGCAGGTGATTTTTCCCACGATCATCATCGCGCAGGCTGGCGGTGACCAAGCCACGATCTTGGGGGCCTCGGGGCTCTACCTCTTCGGGTTCACTTACCTCTACGTCGCCTGGAACACCCTCACCGAGGCACCCGGTGAGGGGCTGGGCTGGTTCTCGCTGTTCGTCTCCTGCTGCGCCGTGGTCTATGGCGTGCTGCAATTCACGATGTTCGCCGACCCCGTCTTCGGCGTGATCTGGTTTGCGTGGGCGGTGCTCTGGTTCTTGTTCTTCCTGCTGCTGGGCCTGGGCAAAGCGCAACTGGGCCGCTTGACCGGCTGGTTCACGCTCTGGCTCGGCATCTTCTCAGGCGCCATTCCCGCGCTGCTGATGCTCTCGGGCGGATACGTCACAGGCCCCACCGAGGGCTGGATCGCCGCGGTGCTCGCGCTCGTGCTGCTGGCGCTGTCTTGGGCACTGGGCAAACCCCGCGCCCCCGGATCCGACGCGCCCACCCCCGCAGGGGCCCGCGTGGCCGGCGCCTAACACTTCTACTTCAGTCACTCGAGAAAGGGGGCATACGTGCCCAGCTACAGCTTCAGATGTATCGAGGGGTGTGAATTCGACGCCATGTATTCCATGAGCGAGGTGCCCCGTCAGACCGACTGCAAAGTGTGCGGCCGGGCCGCGAAGCGCACGGTGACGGCACCGCATCTCTCGGCGACGGGAAGCTCGGCCTTCCAACTCGTCGATCGCGCCGCCCGCACGGCGCACGAGCCCGACGTCGTCTCACGTCTGCCGGGCCAGGGAAGGAAACCTCAGCGGTTCACCAGTAACCCGTTGCACGCAAAACTGCCGCGAAGCTAACGCTCGCCCACAATCGTTTGGCGGCGCAGGTGCCGCCAAATGCCCAGGACCACGTACGAAGACCGAAAGGTGTAAGTCGATGCCTACAAATATTTTCAAGTTGGATTCCAACAAGCGATTCGTTGACCAAGAGAAGCTGGGCCACAACCGGTGGCACCCCGAGATTCCGCCGGTCGCCACTGTGAAACCCGGCGACAGCTTTCGTGTCGACTGTCGCGAATGGTTTGACGGTGCCATCAAGAACGATGACTCCGCACAAGACATTCTCGATGCCCCGCTGCTCACCGTGCACACCCTCAGTGGCCCGTTTCGGGTTGAGGGGGCGCAGCCTGGCGACCTGCTGATCGTCGATATTCTCGACGTCGGCCCGATCCCGCAAGAGGACTCGGGCCCGCTCGCGGGTCAGGGTTGGGGCTACACCGGCATTTTTGCCAAGCGCAACGGTGGCAGCTTCCTCACCGATCAGTTCCCCGACGCCTACAAGGCGGTGTGGGATTTCAGCGGCCAGACCGCCACCTCGCGCCACGTACCCGGCGTCTCGTTCACCGGCATTATTCACCCGGGCCTGATGGGCACCGCCCCGTCAGCTGGGCTGCTCGCGACCTGGAACAACCGCGAGGGTGCGCTGATCGCCACCGACCCCGACCGGGTGCCCCCGCTGGCGCTGCCGCCCGAGGCAGAGCACGCCATTTTGGGTGGGCTGGCGAGAGACCAGTGGGCCCGCGTGGGCTCAGAGGCGGCGCGCACGGCGCCCCCGCGTGAGAACGGCGGTAACCAAGACATCAAGAACTTCACGAAGGGTTCGCGTGTCTTCTACCCCGTCTTTGTCGACGGGGCCAACCTGTCGGTGGGCGACCTGCACTTCTCGCAGGGTGACGGTGAGATCACCTTCTGTGGCGCAATCGAGATGGGCGGCTTCATCGACCTGCGGGTCGATCTCATCAAGGGCGGCATGGAGACCTACGGGGTGTCTGAAAATGCCATCTTCATGCCGGGCAACGTTGAGCCGCAGTACAGCGAGTGGCTGGCCTTCTCTGGTACCTCGGTGACGCTCGACGGCGAGCAGAAGTATCTCGACTCGCACCTGTCGTATCAGCGGGCCTGCCTGCACGCGATCGACTACCTCACGAAGTTTGGGTACAGCCCCGAGCAGGCGTATCTGCTGCTCGGTGCCGCCCCCATTGAGGGGCGCCTGTCGGGCGTCGTCGATATTCCCAACTCGTGTTCGACGGTCTACCTGCCGACGGCGATCTTCGACGTCGACCTGCGGCCATCGTCGAGCGGCCCTGCACAGATCGACCCGGGGATTGGAGCACCCCGGGCCAACGCATAACGCGTCACACACCAACGCCTCCCTGCATCGTGAGATGCGGGGAGGCGTTGGTGTGTGGCTGGCCGGCTGGGCGATGTACCGAAGGGTGCTGCGGCCGGCCGGGGCGCTAGACCGTGACGGGCCGACCGACGCCGACGGGCGTGTTCGAAGGCTCGATCCGGATCACGATGGCCTTCGATACCGGGGTGTTACTGCCGATGGCGGTGCTGTCGAGCGGCACCAGCACGTTCGCCTCGGGGAAGTAGGCCGCAGCGCAGCCGCGGGCCGTGGGGAACGCGACCGTGCGGAAGCCGCGCAGCACGCGATCGGGTTCGTTCTTCCACTCGCTGAAGATATCGACGGTCTGGCCGTCGGCGAGCCCGAGCTCGGCAAGATCCTCGGGGTGGATGAAGATCACCGAGCGGCCGTTCTTGATGCCGCGGTAGCGATCGTTGAGGCTGTAGATCGTGGTGTTGAACTGATCGTGCGAGCGCATGGTCTGCAGCAGCAGGCGCCCCGGCGGGCAATCGATGTGTTCGAGCTCGTTCACACTGATGCGTGCCTTGCCGGTTTCGGTTTCGAAGCGGCGCTCGTCGCGCGGACCGTTGGGCAGCACGAAGCCGTCGCGGCGACGCGTCTTCTCGTTGTAGTTTTCGCAGCCGGGCACGACGCGCGAGATGTGGTCACGAATCACGTCGTAGTCATCGATCATGGCAAGCCAATCGATGCCGTACTTGTCGCCGAGAGTGGCGTGGGCGATCCCGCCGACCACCGCAATCTCAGAGCGCATCTGGTCAGAGATCGCCTTCACCTGGCCGTGCGAAGCGTGCACCGCGCACACCGAGTCCTCAACGGTGACGTACTGCGGGCCCGAGAGCTGCACATCGATTTCAGTGCGGCCCAGCACCGGCAAAATGATGGCTTCTTCACCGGTGATGACGTGCGACCGGTTCAGCTTCGTCGAGAACTGCACGCTGAGCTTCGTCTTGCGCATGGCCGACTCGGCCAAGTTGGTGTCAGAGATGGCACCGAGCAGGTTACCGCCGAGGCCCATCCACACCTTGATCTTGCCCTCATCGAGTGCGCGAATGCCGTGCACGGCGTCGACGCCGTGGTCGCGCGGCGGCTCGAAGTTGAACTCCTTGCCCAGCGCATCGAGGAACGAGTCAGGCATCTGCTCCCACACGCCCATGGTGCGGTCGCCCTGCACGTTGCTGTGGCCGCGCACGGGGGAGGCGCCGGCGCCGGGCTTGCCCATGTTGCCGCGCAGCAGCAGCAGGTTGATGATCTCCTTGATCGTGTCGACACCCTTGCGGTGCTGGGTGATGCCCATCGCCCAGGCGATGATGACGCGCTCTGAGTTGATGTAGCGGTTCGCGATCTCATCGATCTCGGCGGTGGAGAGGCCCGTGGCCTGCTCGACCTCGCGGTCATCGACCTGGCTCATGTGCGCCTCGAAGGCTTCGAAGCCGTCGCAGTGGCGCGCGATGAAGTCGTGATCGAGCACCTTGCCCGGGTTGCGCTTCTCAGCCTCGAGCACGCGCTTGGAGATGGCCTGCAGCAGCGCCATGTCGCCGCCGAGTCGAATCTTGAGGAACTGGTCGGCGATCTCGATCGGCTTGCCGACGTATCCCTTCACCGACTGCGGATCCTTGTACCCGATCAGGCCGGCCTCGGGCAGCGGATTAATCGCCACCACCTTGGCGCCGTTCTTTTTCGCCTCTTGCAGCGCGGTGAGCATGCGCGGGTGGTTGGTGCCCGGGTTCTGGCCCATGATGATGATCAGGTCAGACTCGAGGAAGTCGTCGTACGCGATGGTCGACTTACCAATACCCACCGAATACTGCATGGCCGTGCCGGTGGACTCGTGGCACATGTTCGAGCAGTCGGGCAAATTATTGGTGCCGAGCACGCGGGCAAACAGCTGGTACATGAACGCGGCCTCGTTCGAGGCGCGACCGCTCGTGTAAAATGAGGCCTCGTTGGCGTGCTCGAGCCCGTTCAGCTGATCAGCGATGATGCCAAACGCGCGATCCCAGCTCACCGGCTCATAGTGATCTTGACCCTTGGGCTTGTACACCGGCTCGGTGATGCGACCCTGCATGCCGAGCCAGTACTCGGTTTTGTCCTCGAGTGAGGTGAGTGAGTGTTCCTTCCAGAACGACCGAGGCACCTTCAGCGGCGTGGCCTCCCACGTGACCGCCTTGCCGCCGTTCTCGCAGAACTCAGCGATTTTGCGGTGGCCGGGGTCGGGCCACGCGCAGCTCATGCAATCGAAGCCATCCTTGTGGTTGATCTTCAACATCAGCTTGGCGGTGCGGGCCACCCCCATGTTCTTGAGTGCGGGCTCCATCGAGTGGAACACGCCCCCGAGGCCGGCCGCGTAATCCTTCGGCGGCGACACCTCAATGTTCGCGTCAGAAAAGTCTTCCTTCGGGGCCTTGGGGCTCATGACATGCCTGCTTTCGAGAGCGGGGTGGCGGCGGGGAGATCCGCCTGAGGAGTGGAGTCATTGGTGATGCGATCCGGGCGTGAATAAATCACCATGGAGGGGCCGCGCAAGAAACCCACGAGCGTGAGGCCTGCGTCTTCGGCGAGGTCGGCGGCGAGCGACGACGGGGCCGACACCGCCGCGAGCATCGGGATACCGGCCATGATGGCCTTCTGCGTCAGTTCGAAGCTTGCGCGGCCCGACACCATCAGTACACACGAGCGGCCGGGTAGCTTGCCGTTCATGAGCGCCCAGCCCACGACCTTGTCGACGGCGTTGTGGCGGCCGACGTCTTCGCGAATCACGAGCAGCTCGCCCGTGGCGCCGTCAAACAGCGCGGCGGCGTGGAGCCCACCGGTGCGGTCAAAGGCCGCCTGCTGGGCGCGCAGGGCGTCTGGGAAGGTGGTGAGGAGGGCCGCGTCGATGGTGAGTGGGTCACTAGTCACCTCGAACTTCGAGCTGGTGTGCACGTCTTCGATCGACGACTTGCCGCACAGCCCGCACGCACTCGTGGTGGTGAAATTGCGCGCGAGGCTCGGATCGGGCGGCGTGACGCCCGGCGCTAAACGCAGATCAAGCACGTTGTACGTGTTGCCCTCATCTGAGGTGGCGCCCGCGCAGTAGCGCGCGGTCAGCAGCTCATCGGGGGCGGTAATAACTCCCTCAGATACCAAGAACCCCGAGGCGAGTTCGACGTCATACCCCGGGGTGCGCATGGTGACGACATAAGAGGAACCGTCGAGGCGCATCTCGAGCGGTTCCTCTACAGCCAGAAAATCGGCGCGGCGCGACGAATCGGCCCCAACAGTGAGGCGAGTGACTCGGCGGCGAGCTGCGATTCTAGACACACCTCTTGGATACCACTGATACCTGAGAGACGCAAACGAATCGCTAGTTGCCGAGCGCCTTCTGGAAGGCCTGCGAGTAACGGTTATCTTCCTCAGACGTGAGCGAGCGCATGTCGAAGATGCGGCTCGACATCTCTTCGTCGGGGAAAATCAGGGTGTTGGTCGCGAGCTCGGGGTTGATCTTTTCCATCGCCTCGCGGGCACCGGCGACCGGCGTCACGTACTGCACGTACTCGGCGACCTGGGCGGCCACCTCGGGCTCGTAGTAGTAGTTCACGAGCTCATGCACCTGGTCGGTGGCGTCGGTGGCGAGCGGCATGCAGAACGAATCGATGAAGAGCGGGGCGCCCGCCTCGGGCACCACAAACTTCCATACCTCTTCGCCCTCTTCGTCATTGAGCATTGCAATATCGCCAGACCAGCACATGCCGGCGAGCACATCGCCCTTCTGCAGGTCTTGTGTGTACGAGTTGCCCTTGACGTTGAACACCTGGCGATCGCGCAGCTGCTTCTTCACGACCTCGAGGGCCGCGTTGAACTCGTCTTCGCCCCAGTCACCGGTGATGTCGACGCCCTGCTCGAGCATCAGCAGTCCGATGGTGTCGCCCTGCTCGCTCAATAGGCTGACCTTGCCCTTGAGATCGGGGCGCCACAGATCGGCGACCGTTTCGACTCCCTGCGGGTAGAGCTGGGTGTTGTAGCACAGCCCGGTCATGCCGGCTTGGTAGGGGATCGACGACTGGCGATCCGGATCAAAGGATGCGTGCTGCACCATTTCGATCATGTTGCCGTTCACATTGGGCAGCAGTGAGCGGTCGAACTTTTGCAGCTGACCGAGTTCGAACGGCCGCACGAGTGACGAATCGGTGAGGCAGAACACGTCGTAGCCGGTGTCTTGCTCGAGCTTGAGCTGATCCTTGATTTTGGCGAGGAACGTGTTGTTATCGTCGACGTCTTCGAAGTACTCGACCGAAATGTTGGTCTTCTCCATGAACGCGTCGAGCGAGAGCATGCTGCCCGTTTCCTCGTCGTAATCGAGGTAGTAGGTCCAGTTGGCCCAGCGCAGATTGCCGGCTGAGCCATCGCCCGGGCCACCAGATCCGGCGCAGGCGCTGAGGGCGCCGGTGCCCAGTAGGGCCGCGCCCAGTGCGCCGCCGCGCAGTAACTGCCTGCGGCCGAGCTGCGCGGAACGGATGCGATTGACCAGTTCAAGAACGATGGGCTCTTGCGAACGGGGCGACATGTTTCCTCCCTTGGAAACGACGAACGACGTTGTTGTCATTCATCATGACACACTCGCTGATCGAAAGGGAGGGTGTCGCCCCGAACCGTTACGTTCTGGGTCGTTATGGTCCCGGCTGATGGTGGGTTAGGTTGCGGAAACTCTCACAGCGGGCTCGCTAAGAACGCTGAGGAGCGCGTCCAAAGTTCAGAGCTAAAAATCGGGAATCAATCCAGCTACTGCTCCAATTGGAAACAAAATTCCCGGAATCAGAAAACCCCAACCGGTACGACTCAATCTTGACAAACGTTGTCCTAAAGATATCTTTTTGCCGTTCTTTTTGTTCACTTTCGGAGGCATCTCAACATAGACGATGAACAAACTAAAAGCCCCGAGTATGAGCCAAAGAATGGGACTATCTAGGAAATCAAGCATTATCTGACCTGCTACGCCCCGAGCACCTGCGTGCGCAGCGTGTGCACGAGACCCGCGTCGCCCACAAACATGAAGGGTTCACCAGGGGCCTGGTTGTCGTGCGCTCCGATGATGGTGACGCCGGCCTCGGTGGCGATGAGCACGCCAGCGGCGTAGTCCCACGGCTGCAGGCCAATCTCGTAGTACGCGTCGACGCGGCCGCACGCGACCATGCACAGGTCGTTCGCGGCCGAACCCAGGCGGCGAATATCGCGCACCTGGGGGAGGAGACGGTGCGCGATCTCGCCCTGCATGGTGCGCCGTTCGACGGTGTAACCGAAGCCGGTCGCCACAAGCGACGTCGCGAGATCGGTGTTGCCGGTGGGAGTGATCGGCGAGCCGTTGAGACGAGCACCACCGCCCTCAAATGCCTCGAACATTTCGTCGGAGCTGGGGTTGTAGACGGCGCCCGCGATCGCGCGTCGGCCGTCGGCATACGCGGTCGCGTCGGCGACGGTGGCCGCGATGCTCACGGTGTACATCGGCAGGTTGTAGAGGTAATTGACCGTGCCATCGATCGGGTCTACGACCCAGGTGATGCCGGTCGTGCCCTCGATGCCCGTGCCCTCTTCGCCGACCACGCCGTCATTGGGGCGTGCTTCGCGCAGTGCCTCGGTGATGATGCGCTCGGCCTCGCGGTCGGCCTCGGTGACGATATCGACCGCGCTCGACTTTGCGGCTGCGACGTCAACCCCGCGGGCGCGCAGCTCGTGAATGCGGGCACCAACGGTGCGGGCGATGGTGGTCGCGATGAGTGCGAGGGACTCGGGGGAGGCGTCATATGCGGGCTGAACAGTCATGCCAAGAGCCTATCTCGCACGCATTTCGGGGCGGAACCAAGTTGCTGGTTCCGCCCCGAAAAGTGGTGCGGTATTGCGGTGTTGCGTAGAACCGTGCTGTGCTGCGCCGGTGAAACCCAGCACGGTCGCTTGGACGCATCAGCGTGGTGATGCGATGTTATGTGGTGAGTGAGCTAGCGCAGCGCAGCCTGCGCCTCCTCGGCGGGCGTGGCGTAGGCGTACGCTTCTTCACCGTGGTGCAGTGCATCAATGCCCTCTTCCTCAACGGTCTGGGGGACGCGGAGGCCGGTTAGGGCCTTCACTCCCAGCGCGATGATGAGGGAGACCACGAAGGAGTAGACGGCTACGGCCACTACCGAGATGGCCTGGACCAACAGCAGTCCGCCATTGCCGCCGGTGAAGAGGCCGTCATCGAAGGCGAAGAAGCCGAGGTAGAGCGAACCAATCACACCGGCGACCAGGTGCAGGCCGACCACGTCGAGCGAATCGTCGTAACCGAGGCGGTACTTCCAATCGATGGCGTAGGCGCAAGCGAAGCCAGCGACGAGCCCGAGCAGCAGTGCCCACAGCGGTGACAGGTTCGCGGCCGAGGGGGTGATGGCCACGAGGCCGGCGACGGCACCCGAGGCGGCGCCGATGACACCGGGCTTCTTGCCGCGCATCACATCGATGATGATCCAGCCGACGATGCCAGCTGCGGGAGCGCCGAGGGTGTTGATGAGAATGAGGCCAGCCTCACCGGTCTCGGTGGCGAGGCCCGAGTTGAAACCAATCCACCCAAACCACAGCAGCGCCGCACCAATCGTGACGAGGGGGATGCTGTGGGGCTTGTGGGATCCGGGACCAAACCCGATGCGCTTGCCCACGACGATCGCAAGCGCCAGGGCAGCTGCGCCAGCATTGATGTGGATCACGGTACCGCCGGCGAGGTCGATGACCTCGGGCAAGCCCAGGGAGGAGCCGAGAGTTTGAATCCAGCCGCCGCCCCACACCCATGCGGCGACGGGGAAGTAGACGAAGGTCGACCAGACGCCCGTGAACAGCACCCACGAACCGAGGCCGACGCGATCGGCGATCGCACCCGAGATGAGCGCGGCGGTGATCATGGCGAACACGGCGCCGAAGCCGATACCAATGAAGTCGGCGGGATCGGTGTTGAGGAGGCCGAAGTCTTTAAACGGGCTGCCGGCGAAGCCGCTCTCGCCGGGAGCGAAGTAGTTCATGCTGTAACCGAAGAGGATCCAGAGCACCCCAACGACGCCCATGGCGCTGAGACTGAAGAGCATCATGTTGACGACGGAGCGCACACGCACGAGGCCGCCGTAGAAGAGCGCGAGGCCCGGGGTCATGATGAGAACGAGTGCGGTGCTCGCAAGCATCCACACATCTTGCGGAGTGAGTTCCATGAGTTGTTTACCGCCCATTCTCTCGGAAGAAGCCGAGATTGATTCCGTAAAACCAGTGTGCGGGAGCGGTGTTTCGCAGGCGTCTCTCTGCCGTATCGTCGGCGTCACAATTGTGTTTCGTGTTGGCGACAGCGGATGCTCCTGTGGTCGGGGTGGGCCATCTCGGGCGGGAAACGTGCGGTTGCGTGCCAGAAATGATAGGGTTGCAAGGTTGCCGTGTAAACGGCCGCGGATTAAGAGAGCCCCAGCATCCCGCTGACGGCGCCGCGCAGCAATTGAAAGGGGATCCCTATGGCACTGGAAGCAACTGTCAAGCAGGCGATCATCGATGAGTACGCAACCAAGCCCGGCGACACCGGTTCCCCCGAGGTTCAGGTCGCAATGCTCACGCAGCGCATCAAGGACCTGACCGAGCACCTCAAGGAGCACAAGCACGATCACCACTCACGTCGTGGTCTGCTGCTGCTCGTTGGCCAGCGTCGCCGCCTCCTTGGCTACCTCGCAAAGGTAGACATTGCACGTTACCGTACGCTCATCGAGCGTCTCGGCCTGCGCCGCTAAGTTGCTGCGAACTCGGTAATTACCGAACGCTGAACGCCTCTCACCTTCGGGTGAGGGGCGTTTTTGTGCGTGCGGGGGTGTTTGGGGCGGGTTTTGCGTGGAATTCGCGCAGCAACTCCGGAACATTTAGTAACTCCGGAGCCCCGGCGCTAGTTTCGTCCGTAATTACTGCAAGCTCCTGAGTTGCTGCATGGCTTGGGAGGCCTGCCGCGCTGTCTCGACGAGGCGCTCACAGCCTGCCTTCGCTGACAATTCAGTCATGCTTTCTGCTTTGCGTGGGGATAACCCGCATGCAGGTGCGGGGTGCGCGAGCATGGCAGTATGCAAGTGGAAACTGTTCTCAAGCGAAATGGTGCTCTGGCGCCCTCGCGGGTGGTGCTCGATGAAGGGTTCAGCTACGCCCGATTAAGACAGCTGTGCGCGGAGCATAAGCTCGTGCGGGTGAGGCGGGGCTGGCTCGCGGCCCCCGACGCGGCGCCGGAGTTGGTCCTTGCCGCCCAACACTCGGGAGTGCTGACGTGCGTGACACAAGCCCGGCGTCTCGGGCTCTGGACTACTTCCGCAGAGCAGACGGTGCACCTGCGGCTTGATCCCCAGGCCAAACGCCCGAGCGATCAGAGGCTGCGTTTGCATTGGAACAAGCCGATTGTTCCGCGTGACCCACATCGGTTGGAAGACTCTTTGGTAGACATGTTGGCGATGGTGGCAAGGTGCTTGCCAGCTGAGGACGCACTGGCCGTGTGGAATTCTGCGCTGAACAAAGGACTCACCGAGATATCTGAGTTACAACGGGTGCCATTCACCGGGCGGGCGAAGGACCTGCTTAGGGAAGTTGAGCCGTATTCAGACTCGGGGCTCGAGACCTACGTGAAACGACGCCTGAAGCGGTTTCGATTACAGATTCGTGCGCAAATATGGGTGCTTGGGCACTGCGTCGATTTGCTTGTGGGGGAGCGCCTCATCGTGCAAATTGATGGCGGCACTCATGTGGGTCAGCAACGCACCTCGGACATTGCACACGATGCGCGGCTCGCGCTCAACGGATACACCGTGATGCGTGTGGGATACGACCAGGTGATGCGGCAATGGCCATCGGTGCAGGATCTCATTCTGCGTGCGGTGGCGCAGGGGCTTCACCGTGCGTGAACCCTGCTGCTGGCGTGCGGGGAATGCGCTGTATCGGCTGGGGTGTGCACATGCGTTGCCGTGAGCGTTGCGCCGCTGAGAGGCGCATGCAGCTGAGCAAAGAAATGCTTGTGGAGCTACAGCGTGATCCGGAGCTATCGCTACAACCGGAGCTTTGAGTAAAACCGGAAGAATATGCGGGCGGGGCTCCGATATAATTGAGTTCTCCGGAGTGAGTGGGCAGCGGGGCACCCCACCCACCCCAGAAACAAGTAATGGCCTCCCCGCCGAAGCGAAGAGGCCATTACTTATGCGATCGTTAGATCTTCGACGAAGCGTCCTTCAGGACGCTGCGCAGGATGCCGCCGATTTCAGCGAACTGCTCCGGACCAATGGTCAACGGGGGAGCAAGCTGGATAACGGGGTCTCCACGGTCGTCAGCGCGGCAGTAGAGGCCGGCCTCCCACAGTGCGGGTGAGAGGTAATCGCGCAGCAGGCGATCCGACTCTTCAGCGTTGAACGTCTCCTTGGTGGCCTTGTCCTTGACAAGCTCGATACCGAAGAAGTAGCCCTCGCCACGAACGTCACCGACGATGTCGATGTCGAGCAGCTTCTCGAGCTCGGCACGGAACAGCGGGCTGTTCTCGCGCACGCGGCCGTTGAGGTCCTCTTCCTCGAAGATGTCGAGGTTCTCGAGGGCCGCAGCAGCTGCCGCCGGGTGACCAGCGAACGTGAAGCCGTGGTAGAAGGTGTTCTCGACCGAGTTGAACGGCTCCGATACCTTGTCCGAGACGATCATCGCGCCGAGGGGAACGTAACCTGAGGTCAGGCCCTTCGCCGAGGTGATGATGTCGGGCTCGTAACCGAGAGCCTTCGACGCGAAGAAGTCGCCAACGCGGCCGTAGGCGCAGATGACCTCATCCGACACGAGCAGTACGTCGTACTGGTCGCAGATCTCGCGCACGCGCTTGAAGTATCCGGGGGGCGGCGGGAAGCAACCGCCCGAGTTCTGTACCGGCTCGAGGAAGACGGCAGCAACGGTGTCTTCGCCCTCGAAGAGGATGGCCTCCTCAATGCGGTTTGCAGCCCACTGGCCGAAGGCCTCGATGTCGTTCGAGGGTGCGCCCATCTCGTTGGCACGGTAGAAGTTCGTGTTCGGAACGCGGTGACCACCGGGAGTCAAGGGCTCGTAGAACTTCTTCATGTCGGGGATGCCGGTGATCGCCAGGGCGCCCTGAGGGGTGCCGTGGTAAGCAACTGCACGCGAGATGACCTTGTGCTTCATCGGACGACCCTGGATCTTCCAGTAGTGCTTCGCCAGCTTGAAGGCAGACTCAACGGCTTCGCCGCCGCCGGTGGTGAAGAACACCTTGTTCATCTGACCGGGAGCGTAGCCAGCGAGGCGCTCCGACAGCTCTACTGCTGCGGGGTGCGCGTACGACCAGATCGGCATGAAGTCGAGCTGCTTCATCTGCTTTGCAGCAGCCTGAACGATGCGGTCGCGGCCGTGGCCAGCGTTGACCACGAAGAGACCTGAAAGGCCATCGATGTACTGCTTGCCTGCAGCATCGTAGATGTGGTGTCCCTCGGCACGGGTGACGACGGGGATGCCGTCATCAAGTACCTTGCGGTTGGTGAAGTGCGGCCACATGTGCTTCTTGGCCGAGGCCTGAAGGGCGGCGGTGTCTACCGCGGCTGCTGGATCAAATGACATGGTTATCGTGTTCCCCAGTCGTATTTCTGTTTGGTGAGTTGGAGGTAGAGGAAGCTCTCGGTTGAAGAGACCCCCTCGATTCCGCGGATCTTCTCGTTGAGAAGCTCGATGAGGCCGTCGTCGTCTTCACACACCACTTCGGCAAGGATGTCAAAGGACCCCGCGCTAAGCACGACGTAACTGATCTCTGGCATCTCCGCGAGGAGGTCTGCAACGATTCGGGTGTCTCCGGAAACGCGGATACCGAGCATGGCTTGTCGATTGAAACCGAGCCGCATGGGATCGGTGACAGCGACAATCTGCATGACTCCGGCATCCGTGAGCTTTTGCACACGTTGGCGGACGGCGGCCTCGCTGAGGCCGACCGCCTTTCCGATTTCTGCGTACGATCGGCGACCATCGCGCTGAAGTTGCTCGATGATGGCCTTCGACGTTTCGTCAAGCGCTGAAAGCGTGCGTTTGTTGCTCACGCTACTGATTCTTGCAGTCAAAACCTGAAAAAGCAAAGGAATCCGAAGAATCATTCGGGAATTTAAGCGGATCCCGCCATTCTGGCATGAAATAGCGAGCGAATGAGCTGCGAACTCATTGAAACTGTACCAATCGGGCCCTGATCTCAGAAGAGGGCGGCGCCGCAATTTGCTGCGTGTTTACCTTTTAGGGCGCCCTCGAACGAGAAAAACAGCTTCGGATGCGCTTGTTTTGCCTTGCGTAGGCGGCAGATTTCGTCGTGATGCTACGCGAAAGTAACTGTTTCGTGAAGATTCATCGTCTCGCCGCCGATTCGCTTTGCAAGAAGTCACACTCTGTGACATATTCGAGGCACGAATCGGCAACGTTGCCGATCGCGCGAAATGCGGATTTCGCCTGTGAGAACCAAGGGAGATATCTCATGAATCGTCCGCTTCCCGAAGACCCGATCGTGCGCAACATTGTGCAGCTGATCCGTGGCGCACAGCTCAACCGACGCCAGCTCTTGCGCGGCGTTGCTGCAGCGGGTGCCGGCGCAGGCGCGCTCGGCCTCGCCTCATGTGCTGGGGGAGGAGGTGGCGGTGGTGGCGACAGCAAAGGGATCGTCTGGGGCAACTGGACCTACTACCTCGACTACGACGCAGACACCGACACGAACCCGACGCTCGAAGCATTCATGGAGCAGGCCGGCTTCGACGTGCAATACATCGAAGATATCGATGACAACAACACGTTCTACGGCAAGATCAAGGATCAGCTGAAGCTCGGCCAGTTCACCGGTTACGACACGATCACCCTCACCGACTGGATCAACGCCCGCATTATCGAGGCCAACGAGGTGCAAGAGTTCGATTACGCGAACCTGCCCAACGTGACCAAGAACCTGGTCGATAGCCAGTGGGATGCGCTCGATGTTGATCCGGGCCGTAAATTCTCTGTGCCGTGGCAGCTGCCGGCTTCGGGATGGGTGTGGAACACCGAGGCGGTGCCGAAGGGCATCAAAACTCTCGATGACTTCTTGCGCCCCGAGCTCAAGGGCAAGGTGGGCGTGCTCTCTGAGATGCGTGACACCATGGGCATGATTCTTTCGGGCCTCGGATACGATCCTGCCGGCCAGTGGGGCGACAAAGAGTTCGACGAGTCGCTCGCGTGGCTCAGCGACGCCATCGACAGTGGCCAGATCAAGAACATTAAGGGCAACTCGTACACCCAAGATCTGCAGCGCGGCGACACGCTCGCGGCGATGGCGTGGACGGGCGATGTCATCATGCTCAACGTCGAAAACGACAACCAGTGGACGATGGAGGTGCCCGAGTCTGGCGGCATGATCGCGTCTGACTCGTTCACCGTGCCCAACGGCACCTCGAAGGAAAACAAGGCCAAGGTTGAGGAGCTCATCAACTACTACTACGACCCCGAAGTGATGGCGCAGGTGGCTGACTATGCCACGTTCGTGCCGCCGGTCAAGGGGACGCAAGAGGCGATGCAGAAGCTCAATCCCGAGAACGCCGATAACCCGCTGATCTTTCCGAGCGAGAAGGACTGGGAGAACCTGCACTCGTTCCGCACGCTCACCGCGGCCGAAGACAAGAAATACTCCACCGAATTTCAGAACGTACTGGGGCTATAAGGCATGGCAATCTCAACTTCATTCGCAGAGGCGGGGGCCGACCTTGAACTGGTGGGCATTCAGAAACGATTCCCCGGGTTCACGGCGATCGAGCACATCGATCTAACGATCCCCGCCGGATCATTTTTCGCGCTGCTGGGACCCTCGGGCTGCGGCAAAACGACCACGCTGCGCTTGGTCGCCGGTCTTGAGGATCCCACCGAGGGGCGCATTTTGTTGGGTGGCAAAGACGTCACCTCATTGAAGCCGCACAAGCGCCCCGTCAACACAGTGTTTCAGTCGTACGCCCTGTTTCCCCACATGTCGATCCTTGAGAACGTCGCGTTTGGGCTGCGCCGTCGCAAGATCGGTTCACCGGTGGAAAAGGCCCACGAGGCGCTGCGCCTGGTGGAGCTAGATCACCTGGCAGACCGCAAACCGGCGCAGTTGTCGGGCGGCCAGCAGCAGCGTGTGGCGCTGGCCCGTGCCGTGGTGAACCGGCCAGCGCTGCTGCTGCTCGATGAGCCGCTGGGCGCGCTCGACCTGAAACTGCGTCGTCAGATGCAGCACGAGCTGAAGCAAATTCAGCAGGAGGTCGGGCTCACGTTCTTGCACGTCACCCACGATCAAGAAGAAGCAATGACCATGGCCGACACGGTCGCGGTGATGAATAAGGGCCGGATCGAGCAGATGGGCGCCCCCGAAGAGCTCTATGAGCTGCCGCGTACCGTGTTCGTGGCAAACTTTCTCGGGCAGTCGAACCTGTTCTCGGTGACGGTGGCGGGCAGTACCGAGAGCGTCATTCACACCGACCTCAACGGCAACCGTATTTCGTTGCTGCGTTCGCGCAGCCAGCGCGACAGCGGCGATATTACGGTTGGCGTGCGCCCCGAGAAGCTGCGGCTGCACTTCGAGGCACCGCCGGTGGATGCCGGCGTGAACGTGGTGGGCCCTGGCCGCATCACTGATGTGTCGTTCATTGGCGTGAGCACGCAGTACACCGTCGAAGTTCCTGGGTCGGGGGAGGTACAGGTGTTTGCGCAGAACGTGGATGCCGGGCCTGCCGCGCGGGCCGGGGATGAGGTGTGGCTGAGCTGGTTGGCAGAGCACACGTTCGGATTGGCTGATGACCGCCTCGATACGGGGGCGCTGACCGCCGACTTCTCGACGCGGGCGATCGCCGCCCAAGCTGCGCTCGCCGAGTAAGGGAGACCATCATGGCACTCACCGCTTTCTCTGCGAACACGAAGAGTGTGGATCAGGCCCCCAAAAAGAAGGGGCTGATCGCACTCGTGCTGCTGGCCCCGGGTATCGCCTACATGCTGCTGTTTTTCGTGGCGCCGTTTATTCAGCTCATTTTGACCTCACTGCAAGCCCCCGATGCCGGAGGCGGCATCGGACAGTATGTTTCGGCGATGCAATTCTCGAACTACTGGACAGCGATTCAAGAGTATTGGCCGCAAATCACCCGTTCCTTTATCTATGCGTTGTCGGCGACGCTCATCGGGCTGCTCATCAGCTACCCGCTGGCGTACCTCATCGGTGTGAAGGTTCGGTCGAAGCCGATGCTGCAGGGCGTGCTGCTGATCTTGGTCATCGCTCCGTTCTTCATCAGCTTCCTGCTGCGCACCCTGGCCTGGAAGTCGCTGCTGCCGAGTGAACTCGTCGGCACGCACTTCTCAGTGATTTTGGGTCTGGTGTACAACTTCATTCCGTTCATGGTGCTGCCCATGTATGCGTCGCTGCAGGCACTCGATTTGCGCCTCGTCGAAGCGGGCAGCGACCTCTACGCGTCACCGCTCACCGTGTTTCGGCGGGTGACGCTGCCGCTGTCGATCCCCGGAGTGGTTTCGGGCACGCTGCTGAGCTTTATTCCGATGGCGGGCGACTACGTCAGCGCCTCGCGCGAGTTCTTGGGTAGCACCGAGACCACGATGATCGGTAACGTCATCGAATCGAACTTCTTGCAGACACAGAACTACCCGATGGCGGCCTCGCTATCGATCGTGCTGATGGTCATCATCTTGATCATCGTCGCGACCTATGTGAAGAAGAGTGGGGCGGAGGATCTGCTGTGAAATCATTCAGTCTCGGTAAAGCATTTGTGCCGGTGGTCAGCGCGATCACGCTGATCTTCCTGCTCACCCCCATCGTGCACGTCATCCTGTTCTCGTTTAACGACGCTGGCCGCAGCAACATTTTGTGGAAGGGCTTCACGCTCGATAACTGGCAGAATCCGTGTGGCGCACCCCAGGTGTGCACCGCGTTTGGTAACAGTATTCTCGTGGGCGTGGTCGCGACCGTGGTGGCGACGGTGCTCGGCACCATGATCGCGCTGGCGCTCGTGCGCTACCGCTTCAAGTTTCGCTCCACGATTAGCCTGTTGCTGTTCACGCCGATGGCCACCCCCGAGGTGGTGCTCGGCGCAGGGCTCGCGGCACAGTTCTTGCTCGCGGGCGTTGAGAAGGGCATCGGCACGATCATTCTGGCCCACACCATGTTCTGTATTTCGTACGTGGTGGTGGCGGTGAAGGCGCGCGTGGCCAGCCTGAATCCCGCCATTGAAGAGGCTGGGCGTGATCTCTATGCGCCGCCCAGCCAGGTGTTTTGGCGCATCACCTTTCCAATGCTGCTGCCCGGCATCATCGGGGCGGCGCTGCTCAGCTTCGCGCTCTCGTTTGATGACTTCATCATCACGAACTTCAACTCAGGCACGTCAACGACCTTCCCGAAGTTCATTTATGTGTCGGCGCTGAAGGGTGTGCCCGCGCAAGCCAACGTGCTGGCATCGATCGTGTTTATTAGCGCACTGCTGCTCGTGATCATCGTGCAGGTGCTGAACATTAACAAGCAGAAACGACTCGCTCGACAGTAGCAAGCCGGGCGAAGCGAATACGAGGGGCGGGGATGTATTCCTCGCCCCTCGTCGTTGTTACTGACGTTTTGGCGAGAATTCTACGGAAACTTGGCCGGATCCGGCATTCAAAATGAACATCGTTCGATAGCGTGCGTGTCGCTTTGCGTTCGGGCGTGTCTGCGCGACAAGATGAAACCTTGTGCAGGCGTAGTCGCCCGCATAACTACTGCGCAAAGAGGCGAAGAAGCCTCTGGCGCGATCACGAAGATCGTGAAGGAGAAGTAATGTCGAAAACGGCAGTTAAGGGAGTCGCCAAGGGGGCGAATCTCAAGCGCAATCTGGGGTTGTGGGCCATCGTCGGCCTGGGCCTGGGATACATGACGCCCACCGTGGTGTTTGACACCTTTGGGATGGTCGCGCGCGACACCAACAACGTGGTGCCCCTGGCCTACCTCGTAGCCCTCATCGTGATGGTGTTCACCGCGATCAGCTACGGCAAAATGGCGGGCGCAATTCCCAGCGCAGGCTCGGCCTACACCTACGTGCGCGAATCCATGCACCCCAACGTCGGGTTCTTGGTCGGCTGGACCTCACTCATCGACTACATGCTGTTGCCCATGGTGAACTGCCTCATCATTCGCAGCTACCTCGAAGCCATCTTCCCCGGTGTACCCGGCTGGATCTGGGTCGTCGCCTACTGCGTGCTCACCACCAGCGTGATCTACCTCACGATGCGCGGCACCTCAAACCTCAACGGCATTCTGCTCGTCTTCTCGATCATCGTGATGGCCGTCTTCATCGTGATGGTGTGGGCACAGCTCGCAGGCGGCGAGGGCGTGGGCTCGGTCGCCGACATGCAGCCGTTCTTCCACGACGGTGTGACCGCGAGCGCCGTGCTCATGGGCGCGACGATCGTGTGCTTCTCGTTCATCGGCTTTGACGCCGTCACCATGTACGTCGAAGAGGCACGCAGCCCCAAGCTCGTACCCCGCGCCCTGCTGCTCACGGTGGCATTGGGCGGCGCCATCTTCTTGATCGCCGGCTACTTCGCACAGCTGCGCTTCCCCGCATGGGAAGAGTTCGCACCCGGTGGCGACATGCAGTTCATCGAAGACTCCACCCTGCCGCTGATGGGCGAGGCCGTGGGTGGCCCCGTGCTGATGGCTGTGCTGACCGCGGCCGGGTTTGCGGCCACCCTCGCGTCGGGCCTCGCCTCGCACGCCTCGGTATCGCGCATGCTGCTCGTAATGGGCCGCAACAACGTGCTCCCCAAGAAGTACTTCGGCTTCATCAATGCGAAGACGCACACCCCCACGTTCAACATCGTGCTCACCGGTGTCGTGTGCATGCTCGCGGTCGCGTTCACCCTCGAAATGATCGCCGCGTTCATTAACTACGGCGCACTCATCGCGTTCTCGTTCGTGAACATCTCGGTGATCGCGTGGTTTGCGATTCGCAAGGGCCGCCGCAAGACGCCGCGCGACATCTTCAAGTACATTGTGATGCCGCTCATCGGCTTCGGCATGACGGTGATCTTGTGGGTCAACCTCCACCTCGACGCCCTCATCGGCGGCGTGGCTTGGACCCTCATCGGGCTGGGCTACCTCTTGTTCCTCACCAAGGGCTTCAAGAAGAAGGTGGCGTCCTTCGATGAAGATCAGCCCGTCACCGGCTTCAACAAGATTCCGCTCGACGAACAGTAGAGCCCTCGGTAACTTCCTTGGACTGATCTGACTCTGCTCCGTCTGACGCCAACGCCTCGCCCGCTTCCGGGCGGGGCGTTGGCGTTTTGCCAGAGCGCCTGAGTGCCGGGTCAAAGAACGGCAGCGTGAACCCGCACAGCGGCCCGATCAGTAGCGCAAATGCGACGGTGCCCAGACCCACATCGCCGCCGAACACCCAACCCACGGCGAGCACCGTTACCTCAACCCCAGTACGAGCCAGCCACAGCGGCGTCCAAAAGCGAGCGTGGATGCCGATCATGAGGCCGTCACGCGGGCCGGGGCCCAGATGCGTACCAATGTAGATACCGCTCGCGACGGCGAGAAGCAGTAGGCCGAAGACAAAGTAGCCAATGCGCACGACGAGTAGCTCGGGAGTCGGCAGCAGCCATAGTCCCAGGGAGAGCCCCGGGCCCACGAGCATGATGTTGAGCACGGTCCCGATGCCGGGCCGTTGCCTCAGCGGGATCCAAGCGAGCAGTACCACTAGCCCGATGAGGTTCGTGAGCAATCCGATGTTCATGCCCGTCACTGACGAGAGGCCCTGGCTGAATACCAGCCACGGGCTCACGCCCAGCTCAGCGCGCATCATGAAAGCATCGGCGATGCCATAGAGCAGTAGCCCGGGGACGAGGCGTGAAAGTCGAAGAACCATGAGAGCAGTCCACTGGAAACTGGCCTGTTAAACAAGAGTCCAATCTGTATACACTGGCCTCATGATTGCGCAGCGGATTACCGCTCATCGGTTGCGGCAGCTGCTCGGGGAGTGGCGCGGCGACGGCCATAGCTACCGTGAGCTCGCCGATTCCATCGAACTACTGACCCGTGATGGCGCCGTGGCCCCCGGCTCCGCGCTGCCTGCAGAGCGCCGTCTCGCCGAAGAGCTCGGAGTCAGCCGCACCACCGTGGCTGCCGCTTACCAACGGTTGCGTGACGGAGCGATCGCGGTCTCGAGGCAGGGATCCGGCACCGTGGTGCGCGTGCCGCGCACAGTTGAGATAGCCCACGACGAGGGGATCGGAGCTGGAGCGTTCGATCTGACCCAGGCGACCCCTGCGCCGTGGCAGGGGCTCGCTTCCCTGGGACAGCGAGCATTCGAAGAACGGCCAGATGCCTTCGAGCTGCCAGGCTACGACACGATCGGAGCATCCGAGCTACGGCGCACCATCGCTGAACGCTACAGCGCGCGCGGGCTGCCGACCTCGCCTGAACAGATCATGGTGACGCTCGGGGCGCAGCACGCCATTTTCCTTGTCGCACGCACGCTGCTCGCCCGAGGCGACCGTGCGCTTATCGAGGCACCGAGCTATCCGCATGCCCGCGGTGCTCTGGCTGCGACCGGTGCCCTGATCGCAGAGCTACCGGTTGAGGTGAGCCAGCGAGACCCAGCCGCAGCGCTCGAGATCGCGGCGCGCGTGAGCCCTCGGCTGGCTTATCTGATCCCGGATCACCACAACCCCACAGGATCAAGCATGCCCGCGGAATTGCGCGGGGAACTCATTGCGACACTCACTGCGAGGGGCAGTCACATTCTCGTTGATGAAACAACCGCGGAGCTCACACTGGGGGAGCTGCGCACCGTGCTGCCGTTCGCGGCTGCGGCTGAACACCCCTACCAACAAGATGCCATCATCACCGTGGGGTCTCTGGGTAAGACAGTGTGGGGTGGGCTTCGCATCGGTTGGATTCGCGCCGCTCCTGAGCTGATCGATCGCCTTGAAGTCGCGCGGCGGTTGGGTGACCTCGGCACAGGGGTATGGGAGCAGGTGATTGCCACCTACGCACTCGAGTCCTACGACGAGATTCTGGCCGACCGGTGTCGCGAACTGACGCCGCGGCACCGGCTGTTGATTTCGCGACTCGCGGCCGAGCTTCCCGGCTGGCGCCCCTCGGCGGTAGTGGGTGGCGCGTGTACCTGGGTTGATCTCGGCGAGCACCGCAGCACGGCACTGGCGCGCGAGGCTACTCAGGTGGGAGTCCGACTCACTCCGGGGCCGAGGTTCGGCAGCCCTGGCGTTTTCGAGCGCTTCATCCGCATACCGTTCACCCTGCCACTCGAGCAGATCCCCGAGGTCGTCACTCGCCTTGCCAGCGCGTGGCAGGTGCGCGGCGGTCCTCCCGCACCGCCGCTACGGGAGGGCGCGGTCCTGTAGCTGTGGCTTCGGGCGCCCAAGGAGTGCTGCACGCGGTAGAATCGTGTAATCATGCTCGATATCGATTTCAGTGCACGCCTCCGCGCGATCCGCTCCACCTACGCCGACATTGCGGCGGTGACCGACCTGGCCAAGCTCGACCGAGAAATCGCGGAGTTTGAGGAGCAGGCCGTCGCCCCCGGTTTGTGGGATGATCCTGCCGCCGCGCAGAAGGTGACGAGTGGTCTCTCGCACCGCCAGGCACGCGTTAAGAAGCTGCGCGGTGTCGAGCAGCGCATCGACGATCTTGAGGTGCTGGCCGAGCTGGCGCAAGAGATGGAAGACGCAGACTCTGAGCGCGAGGTGATGGCTGAGCTTGAGCTGCTCGAGAAAGCCATGCAAGATCTCGAGGTGCAGACCATGCTCGGCGGCGAATACGACGAGCGCGCTGCGGTCGTCACGATTCGCTCGGGCGCTGGCGGTGACGACGCGACCGACTTCGCTGAAATGCTGCTGCGCATGTACCTGCGCTGGGCTGAACACCACAGCTATCCGGCGAAGGTGCTCGACACCTCGTACGCCGAGGGCGCCGGCATCAAGTCGGCCACCTTCGAGATCGACGTACCGTTTGCCTTCGGCAAGTTGTCGGTCGAGGCCGGTACACACCGCCTCGCCCGCATCAGCCCCTTTGGCTCTGCCGATAAGCGCCAGACGAGCTTTGCCGGCGTTGAGGTTATTCCGCTGTTGGAAGAAGCCACCGAGGTCGATATTCCTGAGCTCGACATTCGCGTGGATGTTTACCGTTCGAGCGGCCCCGGCGGCCAGTCGGTGAACACGACTGACTCGGCCGTGCGCATCACCCACATTCCCACGGGCATTGTGATCTCGATGCAGAACGAGAAGTCGCAGATTCAGAACCGTGCCGCCGCTATGCGCCTGCTGCAGACGCGCCTGCTGCTGCTGCAGAAGGAACAGGAAGCGGCAAAGAAGAAGGAACTCGCGGGTTCGGTGACCGCGAGCTGGGGCGACCAGATTCGCTCATACTTCCTCTACGGGCAGCAACTCGTGAAGGATCTGCGCACCGGGCACGAATCTACGCAACCCGATTCGGTGTTTGACGGAGAAATCGATGCGTTCATCGCCGCGGGTATTCGCTGGCGCTCGCTGATGAAGAACCAGTAATCCGCGCGCCTGCGCTTGCTTTTCAGGCTCGGGGCATAGGGTCAAACCTGTCATGATTCTCTTCGAAAATGTCTCCAAGAAATACCGGGGCACACAAAAACCCGCGCTCGACGGTATCGACCTCAAGGTCGACCGGGGCGAGTTCGTGTTTATCGTGGGCGCTTCCGGGTCAGGTAAGTCGAGCTGCCTGCGCTTGATTTTGCGCGAAGACCTCCAGACGAGCGGCAAGATTCACGTGCTGGGGCAAGACCTCAGCAAGATATCGTCGCGCAAAGTGCCGTACTTTCGGCGCAATCTGGGCACGGTGTTTCAAGACTTCAGGCTGCTGCAAAACAAGACCGTCTACGACAATGTGGCGTTTACGCTGCAGGTCATCGGTAAGTCTCGCGGGTTCATCCAAGAAGCGGTGCCCGACACCCTCGAGATGGTCGGGCTTGCGAACAAGGCCAAGCGGTTTCCGCACGAGCTTTCGGGCGGTGAGCAGCAGCGCGTCGCCATTGCGCGCGCGATTGTGAACAAGCCTGCGATCTTGATGGCCGACGAGCCAACGGGTAACCTCGACCCCGCGACGAGCCTGGGCATTATGCAGTTGCTGCGCGCCATTAACGCCTCGGGAACCACCGTGGTGATGGCGACGCACGAGGCCACCTTCGTAGACATCATGCAGCAGCGCGTGGTCGAGCTCTCGCAGGGCATCATCGTGCGCGATGAGGTCGGCGGCGGCTACGGCGAGACCGCATCCATCCCCGTGAGCGACCTGTCGGCCCAGGGCATGCAGGTGCTGCGTACGACCGAGGCGGTCGTACGCGCGGCGCTGGCCCCCGAGGAGGCCGCGATGCTCGCGACCATCGGGGCGACACAGGCCCCCAATGATCCGGATCAAGATCCCACCCCCGCTTCGTCAGCCACTGACGCGCAGGCCACCGCGGGCGAGGCTGCGGATGCAGCGGAGACCTCGTCGGCAGCTGTGGCCGAGGCAGCAGCGGACGCTGAGGCAGCGGCGGAGCACGCCGAGCAGGCCGAGAACATCGAGACCACCGAGGCGGCGGCCCAGGCAGCCGCCCAGGCAGCGGGGGAGCCCGCAGTGCCCCAGGCGCCCGCCACGGCGGCCGAGATGTTCCAGCCGGCGGCAGAGCCCGTGCGGCGCGAAGCCTCGGTGTATGCCGAGCCCGCGCCCTTTGGCGAGGCCGATGAAGAGATCGACGACGACTTCACCGATACCCGCGATGCCGGCCCGCAGGCGAAACGAATTCCTAGTTTTCTTGACCCCGGTCGCCCGATGGATGCGGTGCGCATGTCAGAGACAGGCAATCTCGCAGAGCACCTCGGGTTGCTGCGTAAAAATGACGATGAGACAGATGTGGGGCCTGTGCGATGAGGGCTGGGCTAGTATTCGGCGAGGTCATGAGCGGCCTCCGCCGCAACATTTCAGTCGTTATTTCGGTGATCTTGGTGACCTTTGTGTCGCTCACGTTCGTGGGTGCCGCGATTTTGATGCAGCTGCAGATCCAGCAGATGAAGACCTTCTGGTTCGATCGCGCTCAGGTGGCGGTGTACCTGTGCACCGATTATGACGAGAGTCCCACCTGTTCGGGCAGCGATGCGGGGGAGGCAGAGATCACGGCCGTCGAAGACGCGTTGAAGTCTGACACGCTCGCTCCCTACGTCGATGACTACTTCTTCATTACGCACGAGAAGGCGTATGAAGAGTTTCAAGAGCAGTTCAAGGGCAACCCGATTCTTGATATCACGAAGCCTGAGCAGCTGAACCAGACCTTCTGGGTGAAGCTTAAGGACTCTTCGCGATCTGAGATCATCGAGGAAACCTTCGCGGGGATCCCCGGCGTGCAGAGCGTCTCTGATCAGCGCAGCCTGCTCGACCGCATCTTCTTGTTCTTGGGGGTGGCGAGCTACACCGCGATCTCGATTGCCGGGCTGATGCTGGTGGCGGCGATGCTGCTGATCTCGACCACGATCAGGCTGTCGGCGTACTCGCGCCGCCGTGAAATCGGCATTATGCGCCTCGTCGGTGCCTCGAACAGGTTCATCCAAACCCCGTTCATTCTTGAGGGCATTATCGCCGCGCTCATTGGTGCGGTGCTTGCTGGCGCCGCCTCGGTGGCCATCGTGAAGTTCTTTGTGCAGGGTTTCTTGGTCTCTGAGGTGCCATTTACGAGCTACATTACGGTCGAGCAATCGCTCGTGGTGCCGCCCATTCTGCTGATCGTGGGCGCGATTTTGTCGGCGATTGCCGCCAAGATCGCAATCGCGAGATACCTGCGGGTATAGCTCCGATCCCTGCCGCGATAGGCTGGGTGTTTAGCGCCGGATCGATGCGCGCGGTGCCCCGCACCGCGCGCATCTTGATTCGACCGCGGCAACCGCCGCGACCAACACGCCTCGCGAGGAAGGACGTTCCATGCCCAAGGAGACCGGTGAGAAGCTCATTGCTTCGAACAAGAAGGCTCGGCATGAGTACCTCATCATCGACACCTACGAGGCGGGGATGGTGCTCACGGGCAGCGAAGTAAAATCGCTGCGCATGGGCCGGGCCTCCCTGGTCGACGGGTACGTGTTTATTGATCGGGGCGAAGCCTGGCTTGATACCGCGTACATTCCCGAGTACTTGAACGGTTCGTGGACGAACCATGCGCCGCGTCGCAAGCGCAAGCTGCTGCTGCACCGTCAGCAGATTGACAAGCTGTACCAGAAGACCCGCGAGGGTGGCATGACGATCGTGCCGCTGCGGCTGTACTTTTTGAACGGCCGCGTGAAGGTAGAGATCGCGCTCGCCAAGGGCAAAAAAGAGTATGACAAGCGTCAGGTGCTGCGGGAACGTCAAGACACCCGCGAGGCCGAGCGGGCGATGCGCCAGCGCAACCGCATGGGTGACTAGTCTCGCTGATTAAAACCTGTGCGCGCCCGCACGCTCAGCTCTGGGCGAAGCCCCGTGCGGGCGGCCACGAAAGTGGTATGCTTGGGGTTCGGCCTCGCGGCCGAATTTGATAACTCCACAGTGCATAATGTGAATGCTCCAACCGCGCCGTTATTTGGCGCGATTTCGGGGCCGATCGGTTTCGACACGTCGGTTTGAGACGATGAGAAGCGGGTCGAGGACGCGGAGTTATCTCGTTAACGCCCTTCGCAAACCAATAGGTGCCAACGTTAAGCGCACCGACTTCGCTCTCGCTGCCTAAGCACGAGACCGAGTCCGTCAGGCCGGGTGTGCCCCTGCCCCGGTTCCTGACGTCATTTAGGGGGCTTGCTGATGTGTCGTGTCTCAGGGCACATCGGGACTTTTTCTGAGGCTGGGCCTGTCGCACTAGCTGTTCGTGGTAAAGAGCGAGGCCGAGTAGAACGTTTTCACGAAATACACCCGTAGAAGGCATGGAATCATCGAAGTGGACCGGGGTTCAATTCCCCGCGGCTCCACCGGAGAAAAACATTATGCACTGTGGCGTTATCGCCTCTTGCGCCAGCACCGCACATGTGTGCCGTTTGCTGTTGCGCTTGCTAGGCGGTGTGTGCCCGCCTCACTGGCTGAGCCAGGCTCGCTGAATCGTGGCGGTGTCGTGTGATGACACCGCGCCCAGTAAGCTGAAGCACTATGAAGCGCGTGGCCGTAGTTGTGCTGGAGGGGGCGAAGCCCCTCGATGTTGGTATCCCAGCGCAGGTGTTTGCCACCCGTGCGAGCATGCCCTATTCAGTTGAGGTGTGCGGGGTGAACCCCGGCCTGATCTCGGGCAGCGACGGCCTCTCGTACCATGTTGAGCACGGCCTCGACGCGCTCGATGATGTCGACCTCATCTTTCTGCCCGGGTATCAGCGGCCCAACGTCGAGCCGCCGCCCGAGGCGCTGCTCGAAGCGTTGCGGGTAGCCCACGCGCGCGGCGCCCGCATCGCCGCTATCTCGACTGGAGCGTTCGCGCTGGCCGCGACGGGGTTACTGAACGGCCGGCGTGCGACTACACACTGGCACTACTCGCGCATCCTTGCCGAGCAGTTCCCCGAAGTGCGGGTTGATGAGCGGGTGCTGTTCGTCGACGAGGGATCGGTGCTGACCTCTGCGGGGGCCGCCTCAGGGATCGACCTGTGCCTGCACATTCTGCGCCAGGAGGCCGGCATGGCCGCCGCCAACCACGCGGCGCGGCGCCTCGTGGCCGCCCCGTACCGCAGCGGCGGGCAGGCACAGTATGTGCCGCAGAGCGTGCCCGAACCCCACGGTGAGCGGTTTACCCGCACCCGCGAGTGGGTGCTGGGCCGGCTTTCAGAACCCCTCTCGATCGAAGCGCTCGCCGAGAACGCCGTCGTGTCGCCGCGCACCTTCGCGCGTAGGTTCCGCGATGAGACCGGGTACACGCCCATGCAGTGGGTGATGCGCGCGCGAGTTGACCGGGCCCGCGAGCTACTCGAGGAGTCGGATCTGGGGGTCGATGAGATCTCTGCCGAGGTTGGGCTCGGCACCGCCACGAACCTGCGCCGGTACTTTCGGCGGGTGCTGGGGACGACGCCATCGGAGTATCGCCGAGCCTTCTCGCGAGACTCAGAACGAACGTCAGATGACCATCTGGGGTAGCGCCTGAGGAGTGTTTGGCCCCATCCCGGGAGTGTTGGCAGGATCCTTTCGAACTGTGGCATTGCTGCCACTGGTAGAGATCTGAAATCTCGGCCATTCTGGAGATAGTAAAAGAATGTCTCCGTTGAAAGGGAACAGATTCATGACAGCTCGAGTGGCTATTAACGGTTTCGGACGAATTGGTCGCGGCGTACTGCGCGCGATCATCGAACAGGGAAGCGACCTCGAGGTTGTTGCAATTAACGACCTGACCGACGCGGCCACGCTCGCGCACCTGTTCTCACGCGACAGCGTGTACGGCAAGGCGCCCTTCGAGGTTTCGGTAGACGGCAGCGACCTCGTCGTTGACGATCGCCGCATCAAGATCATTGCTGAGCGCGACCCCGCAAACCTCCCCTGGGCAGAGCTCGGTGTTGACGTTGTGCTCGAGTCGACCGGCTTCTTCACGAAGCGCGAAGACGCAAACAAGCACATCGAGGCTGGCGCACGCCGCGTGCTCGTGAGCGCACCCGCAAAGGGCGCAGACCTCACCGTCGTACTCGGCGTGAACGACGACAAGTACGACGCATCGGCGCACACCATCGTGTCGAACGCATCGTGCACCACGAACGCACTGGCTCCCCTCGCTAAGGTCCTCGATGACCTCGCAGGCATCGAGCAGGGCTTCATGACCACGGTCCACGCGTACACGCAGGATCAGCGCCTCGTCGACGCACCCCACAGCGACCTGCGCCGTGCCCGCGCAGCCGCCCTCAACATCATCCCGTCATCGACGGGCGCAGCAGCGGCCATCGGCCTCGTGCTCCCCAACCTCGACGGCAAGCTCTCGGGCGACTCGCTGCGCGTGCCGGTACCCGTGGGCTCGATCGTCGAGCTGAACGCGGCTGTGTCGCGCGAGGTTACCCGCGAAGAGGTTCTCGAGGCATACCGCACGGCCGCCAACGGCGCGCTCGCCGGTGTACTCGAGTACTCGGAAGAGCCCCTCGTATCGAGCGACATCGTGGGCAACACTCACTCCTCAATCTTCGACTCTGAGCTGACCCGCGTGGCCGGCAAGCACGTCAAGGTTGTGGCCTGGTATGACAACGAGCGTGGTTTCTCGAACCGCGCCGCCCAGATGCTGGAGCGCCTCGCAGCGTAACTCGCAACTGTACGACAAAGCCGGCCCCGCGCAGATCAAACTGCGCGGGGCCGGCTTTGTGTATGCGGTGCGGTATTGGTGTGCGCGGTATTAGCCTGCGCGGCGCCGCAATCGCAGCACGAGTGCGGCAATCGCGCGCCAGCCGAGCAAGAATACGGCCACCGTGATTGTGGCGACCATCACGAAGGCGAGGGCCGCGCCCGATCCGGTGAGCAGCCGCAGCGCCATGCCCAGCGCGACCGTGCCGATCCACAGCGGCACCCCAGTGCGCAGCACCGCGAGGGGGCGCCTGTGGGCGCGTGTCACCAGCCACATGATGGCCAGGCCCGCCAGAAACGGCCAGGCCGTCTCAAACAGGCCCCACACGCTTGCGTCGCGTGCGTGGCTTGAGCGGCCGAGGCCAGCGAACACCAGTAGTAGGGCGGCATCGCACGCGAACGCGAGTGCTACCGTGAGTGGTTTGGGCGAGGGGGAGAGCTGCGCAGTCATCATTCCCAGTCTAGGCCGGGCCGATTGTGCGGATCAGGTGAGCGTGCGCCTAATCGCGTGCGCGGTTGACGACCTGCAGCACCGCGTCGTGCAGGGCGCCGTTACTCGCGAGTGAGCTGCCGTTCCATGCACTATCGGCACCGTTAATGTCGGTGAAGCGACCGCCGGCCTCGCGCACAATGGGTACGAGTGCGCTGAGGTCGTAGGGCTTCACGTCAAACTCGGCGACGATGTCGACGAGGCCCTCGGCGAGCAGCATGTACGACCACATGTCACCGTACGCACGATCGCGCCAGACGGCACGTGAGAGCTCGATGAGGGGCGTGAGGTAGCCCGCAAGATCCCACTGCTCGATGCTCTGAAAACTGAGCGAGGCGTGCTCAAGATCTTTCACGCCCGACACGTTGAGGCGGCGGGGTGCCTCGCCTGCCTGCTGGCCCCATGAGCCACCACCGGTCTCAGCCCACCAGCGTGCACCGAAAGCGGGGGCCGAGACGACACCCACGGTGGGCACCTCGTCGACTTCGAGGGCGATGAGCGTGCCCCAGTTGGGAACGCCACGCAAATAGTTCGAGGTGCCATCGATGGGATCGATGACCCAGCGGCGTGAGCCGCGCTCGGTGCGACCAGATTCTTCGCCGAAGAAACTATCGTTCGGGCGCTCAGCTTCGATGCGACTCCGAATGGCGGCCTCGACTGCTTGGTCGGCGTCGGTGACAAACGTGCGATCGGGCTTCGTCTTAATAGTGAGATCTGCCGCGCGAAAGCGGGGGAGGGAGATTGAATCAGCGAGATCGGCGAGTTCGAGAGCGAACTGGAGATCGGCCGAGGGGGTAACAGGCTGGGGAATCATCAAGCACGCTTTCCATGACGGGAGAGTAAACAAGTGCTGGATATGCGAAAGGCCCGACTAAATAGTCGGGCCTTATCTGCATTCCGTGCGCCCCCCCGGACTCGAACCGGGAACCCGCTGATTAAGAGTCAGCTGCTCTGCCATTGAGCTAGAGGCGCATGTCACTCGCTGAGTGACTTTCCGTTGCCGCGGCAACAAGAATTACTATAGCACGGGCTTTCGCGCCCGGTAAAACGGGCGCAGTGACCCGGGCGTGGCGCAAGCCCCGCTATGGCCAGTCTCGGTGTTGGGGGCAGGAATGTCAAGCATTTGTGACGCCCAACCGGCATTGTTACCAAGCGCCGCCCAGGCAAGGTTGCGGGGAAAGTGGGGCGGCGCTCGGTAACAACTACGCGAAGGTGTGGGCGCGGGGCTTGCGCACGAGGAAGCAGGCGGCGACGCCGACCGCGACAATCGAGGCGGCCATCACCGCGAGACGGGCGGTGTCGGCATCACCCGGGTGCGTGAGGCTGAGCTCGGTCACCAGCAGCGAAACGGTGAAGCCCACCCCGGCGAGTGCGCCCACCCCGATGAGCTCTCGCCACTTCACTGCGGGGTCAAGCTCGGCCCTGGTGAACCGGGTGAGCAGCCAGGTGGTGAGGGAGATGCCGATGGGCTTACCGATCACCAATCCGATCATGATGCCCGTGGCAATGGGGTCGAACGGAAAGTTCGAGTCGCCGCCGACGGCCACGCCTGCTGCGAAGAACGCAAAGATCGGTACGGCGATGCCCGTAGAAAGTGGGCGGAAACGGTGCTCGAAGACCTCGGTGAGGGGAGTGGCCTTGCGGCCTGACACGGGAATCGTGAAGGCCAGCACCACGCCCGCGATGGTCGCATGAATGCCCGAGGCGTGAAACAGTGCCCACACAACCACGCCGAGGGGCAGCATGATGAGCCACGGCGCCCAGGTGCCGCGAGCGAGCTGCTGCGGGAAGCGGTGCGCGATAAATGCGTAGAGCGTCAGGGGCACGATGGCAATAACGAGGGGGAGCAGGTTGATCTGGGCGGTGTAGAAGATCGCGATGATGGTGATCGCGATAAGATCGTCGACGACTGCAAGCGTCAGCAGGAACATGCGCAGCGCCGGCGGAATGCGCGGGGCCAGCAGACCCAGCACGGCGACGGCAAACGCGATATCGGTGGCGGTGGGGATGGCCCAGCCCGAAGCGCCGGGGCCGCCGACGTTGATCGCGGCATAGATCAGTGCGGGCACCGCGACCCCACCAAAGGCGGCCGCGACAGGCACCACCGCGGTTGAGAAGCGCCGCAGCGCCCCGGCAACGAACTCGCGTTTGAGTTCGAGCCCGACCATGAAGAAGAAGATTGCGAGCAATCCGTCAGAGGCCCACTGGCCAATCGACAGATTTAGGTGCAGGGATTCGGGCCCAATGCGGGTATCGCGCAGCGCGAAGAAGCCCTCGGCGAGGGGGCTATTTGCCATCACGAACCCGAGCAGGGCGGCGACCATAATGATGACGCCGCCGACGAGTTCGGCACGTAACAGCCTGCTGACGCGGGCGGCCTCGCGTTTATTGACGAGCGTGAGAATGCGGCGGCGTCGACCACGAGTGGTGGGAGCGGCGGCGGTGGGGTGAGGCTGGTTCATAGTGCACCTTTACGGTTTTGGGCAGCTGGGACGACATCGTCGACCAGGCTTCCCGACACACCGAGACCCAGCTTAGTGGCTGCGGGGCTGGGCCGTTGACTTTCTCACGACGAGCTGGGGGACGAACGTCTGGGGATCCGGATCGCGCCCGCCCTCGAGCCTCGCGGTGAGCGCCGCGACGGCAGCCGCGCCCAGTGGCGCAAAGGGCTGCGCGACGGTGGTGAGCGGGGGCGCGCTGTAGGCGGCGAGCGGCACGTCATCGACGCCGACGACCGAGACGTCTTCGGGAACGCGGCGGCCGGTCTCGCGCAGTGCGTGGATGAGGCCGAACGCCATCTCGTCGTTTGAGGCGAACACGGCGGTGGCGTCTGCGGGGAGGGTGAGCCCCGCCGCGTATCCGCCCGCGGGGCTCCAGTCGCCGTGCAGCACGGGTGGGATGGCTGCATCTGCTGCCTGCAGCGTGGTGCGCCAGGCGTGTTCGCGCGCAACAGAGTCAGCCCAGTCACCCGGCCCTGACAGATGCCAGACGCTGCGGTGCCCGAGCGCGAGCAGGTGTGAGGTGGCGAGGCGAGCGACCTCGGCCTGATCAATCGCGAGGGAGGCCCCGCCGATGCTGGCCGCGCCGCTCAAACTCACCGTGGGGAGGCCAGCAATGAGCCGCTGGGTGCGCGCCGCGAGGTGATCGACCGGGTGCGCCAAGATGATGGCCTCGGCGCCCAGCCTGGTGACGCGCTCGAGCGCATCGTGGATGGCCTCTGGTGTCGCGCGGGTCGCGTGCGCGCCCACGACCACGTAACCCCGGGCATCGGCCGCGTACTCAATGCTTGATTGGGTGATGGCCCCGGCGTACGAGTCGCCCGTCATTGATACGAGCCCAATAACCGAGGTGCGCCCCGATGAGAGCGCCTGGGCGGCAGGGTTGCGGCGATACCCGAGCGCCTCGACCGCGCGAAGTACCCGGGCTTGCTTCTCGGGGGCGACGTAGGGGTGATCGCGCAGCACCCGAGACACCGTTTGCGCAGAGACCCCAGCGGCGCGGGCAACGTCGAGCATGGAGGGGGCGCGGGCGCCTGGAGTATGTGACATGTCGCTCCTGTATTCGGTGAGACGAAGTAACGGGATGTGACCAAAGGGTATTGACAGCGTGAAGCGCTGGACAATATGTTATCGATGCCATATTCGCACAATGATGTTCGAAGCCCGGCCCCGGCTGGGCTCTGGAAAGGTGGTCCCGTGTCTTTGATCAACTCTCGCCCGAGGCGGAGGTGGAGATCTGCGGTGGCAGGCTTCGCTGCCTGCGCCACGATTGCGACGGGGGTCGCGCTCACATCGTCCCCAGCGTTCGCCAACGAAGTGCCCGTTCCCGATGTCGTGCCCTCGATTGCGCAGTGGCAGTCGGTGCCGGGCAGCCTCGACGCGGGCGAAGGCCTGCATGTGCGGCCGGCAGAAAATACCCCTGAGCTCACCGGCGTCGCCGACATCTTGACCGAAGAGCTGCAGGCCGTATTGCCCGCTGAGCACGCAGCTGGCGATCCTGAAGTGGTGTTGGTGCTTGATCCGGATCGCGCCGAGCTCGGCGCAGAAGGCTACGAGCTCGCAGTGGGCTCAGAAGTGACCATCACCGGGGCTACGCGATCCGGTGTCTTCTATGGCACCCGCACCCTCGTGCAGATGCTGATGCAGCAGACGGTGCTGCCCGGCGGCAGCACCGTCGATGTGCCCGAGTACGAAGAACGCGGGGTGACGGTGTGCGCCTGCGTGATCAATATCTCGCCAGAGTTCATTGATCGGCTCATCACTGAGATGTCGTTTCTGAAGCTCAATACGCTCATGGTCGAGCTCAAGGTGAAGATCGATAAGTATCCCCAGACCAACACCTGGTCGTACTACACCAAGGATGACGTGCGTCGTCTGGTCGAGCGTGCCGAAGCGCGTGGCATCACCGTGATCCCCGAGATTAACTCGCCGGGCCACATGGAGATTTGGCTCGAGAATATGCCCGAGCTGCAACTCACGAACCCCGCAAACGGCCGTAAGGACGAAGTACGGCTCGACATTACGCAAGATGCGGCGTTCGAGTTCTACACCGACCTGATGGACGAGTACGCCGAGGTCTTCACCGCACCGTACTGGCACCTGGGCGTCGACGAGTACATGCTCGGCAGTGGGTACGCCAACTATCCGCAGATTCGCCAGTTCGCAGAGGCCAAATTTGGGGCGGGCGCGACCGAAAACGACGTCGTTGCCTGGTACGTCAACCGCATTAACGACTACGTGAAGGAGCGCGGCAAGAGCCTGCGCATCTGGAACGACGGCGTGATGGCCGATAACAAATTCGTGCGGTTCGACACCGACATTTTGGTGGAGCACTGGAACCAAGCCGGGTCGAGCATTCGACCGAGCACGTTTCTCAAGTGGGGCCACCAGGTCAACAACGTGAGCAACTCGCTGTACATGGTGCGCGGTGGCTACGGCGTGAACTCCCGCGGGCTCTACGACTCGGGCTGGACCCCGAACGAGTTCTACGGCGAGAAACTGCCCGCCGACACCGAGGGCGTCATCGGCGCACGCATGAGCATCTGGCCCGACGGCGGTACGCCGAAGGAAGCCGAGAACGTCACCGAAGAACGCATGTTTGAACCGCTGCGCTTCGTCGCTCAGGCCACCTGGACCAACGACCGGCCATGGGCGGGCTACGACGCCTTCAAAGCAACCATGAACAACATCGGGCGTGCGCCGCTGTGGGGCACCGAGAACCGGCAGCCCGTTGCCGAGGGTTCGTTCACCATCACCGACGCGGCAGCGGGCAACTCGCTGATGGCCACCGGCGACGGCAACGTCACAGTGGGGGAGAGCGCCACCGCATTCACTCTCGCGCACACGAGCGACGGGTACTACACGATTAAAAACGCGACGGGGCAGTGCCTCGACCTCTCACGCACCGGCACGATGCGACTGAACGTTCCGGTACAGATTGGTGCGGGGATCACCACGGCCGAATGCGCCGACACGACACTGCAAAAATGGCAGCTGAGGCAGGTCGACGGTGGCTACACCATCGCGAACGCCGCCAGCCAGCAGTCGGTTGTGGTCTCTCCGGGCCTCACCAACGTACCCGTCGCCTACGACAACTTTGGTGATGTCGCAGCGGGCGGCGTGATTCAGGCCCCGCACGACTGGGCAACCACCACCTGGGTGCTGAACGGGTCAGCCTCACTGAGCGCCACCACCGACGCGGCCGGGGTACTGCCGGGCAACGCTGCAGAGGTGACCGTCACCGCGACGAACTCGACCGATACCGTCATCGCAGACGCGAAGGTCGCGATCACCGAGTTGCCTGATGGGTGGACCGGGGTCGTTACTGAACCGCTGCCCGCCACGATCGCGGCAGGCGAGACCGGCACGGCCAAGATCACCCTCGTCAACGTCAAGGGATACACCGGGGCAGCAACCGCCAAGCTTGACTGGCAGGGCAGCGACGGCACCGTGCACGCGAGCACGCAGCTCGCCACGAGCGGAGCCTGCTCCACCGAACAGCTGCGCCCCAGCGGCGTCTCCGACGTCTCGAGCGAGCAGCTGAGCGGCGAACCCGCGCCGAACGGCCCAGCGGCCGCAGCCATCGATGGCGACCCCGCCACCTACTGGCACACGCAGTGGTCACCGACCGAGGCGCGCTACCCGCACGCCATCGTCGTCGATCTCGGCGAATCCCGTGACATCTGCGGCCTCTGGTACACCGGGCGCAGCGGATCCAACCAGGGCGCGGCCAACGGCCGCATCGCCCAGTACGAGGTATACACCTCAGCAACCACCAACCAGGTTGACGGCGACTGGGGTGACGCGGTTGTGGCGGGCAACTTCGCCAACACGGCCACCGCGCAGCTGACGAGCTTCGCGCCCGTCACCACGCGATACGTCAAGCTCGTCGCACTCTCAGAAGCCCAGGGTAACCCGTGGGCGACCATCGGCGAGCTCGCGGTGACTGGCACACCCGCCCCCATTCCCGAGTACACCGCCGCGATCACGCTCGATCACGATACGGCGCAACCCGGGGACACGCTCAAGGTCTCAGGCACCGGGTTTGCCCCGGGCGAGCTGGTCAACTTGAGCGAAGGCGACCAGCCCGAGGGTGAGGCGCTCGCCGCAGCAACGATCACGGCCCAAGCCGATCTCGACGGAAACATCGTGGCCGACTGGGTGGTTGCCGCCGAAGCCGCGGGCAGCCACACCATCACCGCCACGGGTGCTGTGTCTGGCGCTCAGGCCGAGGCGACGTTCACCGTGGCAGAAACCCCGGGCGGCGCTGATGCTGATGCTGATGGAGGATCTGACGCGGGTGCCGCAGCCGACGCAAACGGCGGCTCCGGATCAGGCAACTCGGCTGCATCCCAGGCGAGTGCCATGGCGAGCGCTGCGGCCTCGGCAAACGCCTCGGCCAATGCGAACGGTGCTGCAAAGGGTGCCGCGAAGGGCGCTGCGAACGGAGCCGCGAAGGGGGCCGCGAACGGTGCCTCGAAGGGAGCCGCGAACGGAGCCTCGAAGGGCAATGGGAACGGATCCGGAAAGAAGGCCGTAGCTGAGCCCGCGGGCGAAGCCGGTGTCAATGACGCCGACGGTTCGGCCGACGGATCACCCGTGCAGAGCGAGGAGGGAGCGAACGCCTCAGGTGCGCAGGGTTAGCGCGCAGAGTTTGTAAGCAGAGTAAGAGCGCGGCCTCGACCGCGCGTTGCGTAACGGGGCTCGAGTCACGAAATGGGGGTTCGTGCCCCAAGCGCAAAAATCCCCGGGGGAGGCGCCAATGCGCGCCGCCCCCGGGGAAATTCGAAGCCGCTGACTTCTTAAGTTACTGGGTGCTTTCGAACTCGCGATCCTGGTCTTGCATCGCCACACCGGCGATCGCGATGATCAGGCCCGCGAGCCAGGTGCCCCAGATGAGGTAGCGGCGCCAGTCTTTGCGCATGCTGGCCGATTTCTTGGCCACGCCGACGGCGCCGATAGCCGCGCCAATGACTGATGGGCTGGTGACAAACTTGCCAATCTGCACGGTTCCTCCTCATAGACACGAAAGTGCGTGCGATCAGCCTACCGCCAGGGGTGGCGCCGTAGCGACTTGCAAAGCCGCTGGGTGCGATACCCTGGAGGGAGGTCCCGTTCGCGGGCGTCAGTCTTGTTATGGCCACAGGTACGGCCATCTGAAACTAAGAGGAGAAGCCGATCATGGCGAATGAGAACAACGAGGCGCTGTTTATTGAGAGCTCGCGCGGCGCTGTGAGTGCAGTCACCGTCGTGGTATTCGTACTGTCACTGGTGCTCTCCATGGGTGGCATTGTGCTGATGAGCTACGGCTTCAACCCGACGCTCGGTGCGTTCACTGAGCTGTGGATCTTCGTGGCCGGCCTCGTTGCTTCGGTCGTTGGCTTCATGCTGCCGTTCACGATTCTGCCTGCGATCGGCAAGTAGCTTTCGCACGCAACACACCGAATCAGGGCCAGAAGCACAACGCTTCTGGCCCTGATGTGTTTCTGCATGTGTCTGGTTCTCGGGCGCGGTATGCGATTTGGAATGCGCGAGGGCATAGACTGGCGACATGGCAGAGATTGACATGAAGCCGCGAAGTCGCGACGTCACAGATGGAATCGAAAAGGCTGCAGCGCGAGGCATGCTTCGCGCCGTAGGAATGGGCGACGAGGACTGGGTAAAGCCGCAGATTGGCATTGCTAGTTCTTGGAACGAGATTACGCCTTGTAATCTCAGCCTCGACCGCCTAGCACGGGGCGCCAAAGAAGGCGTACATGCTGGGGGCGGCTACCCGATGCAGTTCGGCACCATCTCGGTGTCTGACGGCATCTCGATGGGGCATGAGGGAATGCACTTCTCCCTCGTCTCACGCGAGGTGATTGCTGACTCGGTCGAAACCGTCATGATGGCTGAGCGCCTCGACGGCTCGGTGCTGCTCGCGGGCTGCGACAAGTCGCTCCCCGGCATGTTGATGGCTGCGGCACGCCTCGACCTGGCATCGGTGTTCTTGTACGCCGGATCAATTGCGCCGGGCTGGGTGAAGCTGTCTGACGGCACCGAGAAGCAGGTGACGATCATCGACGCCTTTGAAGCTGTGGGCGCATGTGTTGCCGGCACGCTCAGCGAAGAAGACCTGAAGCGCGTTGAGTGCGCAATCGCACCCGGCGAGGGCGCGTGCGGCGGTATGTACACCGCGAACACGATGGCTTGCGTTGCCGAGGCCCTCGGCATGAGCCTCCCCGGATCGGCTGCGCCCCCCAGCGCAGACCGTCGCCGCGACTACTTCTCGCACCGTGCGGGCGAAGCAGTCGTCAACATGCTGCGCCTGGGCATCACCAGCCGCGACATCCTCACGAAGAAGGCGTTCGAGAACGCCATCACCGTGGCCATGGTGCTCGGCGGTTCAACGAACGCTGTGCTGCACCTGCTCGCCATTGCCCGTGAGGCCGAGGTTGAGCTGACGCTCGACGATTTCACGCGCATCGGCGCCGTCACGCCGCACCTCGCCGACATGAAGCCCTTCGGCCAGTACGTTGCCGAAGACTTCGACCGCGTGGGCGGCATGCCCGTCGTGATGAAGGCGCTGCTCGACGCAGGCCTGATGCACGGCGATGCCCTCACCGTGACCGGCAAGACGCTCGCTGAGAACCTCGCCGATCTTGATCCGGCTCCCATCGACGGCAAGGTGATTCGCCAGCTCGATGACCCGCTGCACGCAGCCGGCGGCCTGTCGATCCTGAAGGGCACGATCGCGCCCGAGGGTGCCGTCGTGAAGACCGCGGGCTTCGACGCCGAGCGTTTCGAAGGCCCGGCACGCGTGTACGAACGCGAACGCGCCGCAATGGATGCACTCGAAGAGGGCGCCATTCAGAAGGGCGACATCGTAGTCATTCGTTACGAAGGCCCCAAGGGTGGCCCCGGTATGCGCGAGATGCTGGCCATCACCGCAGCCATCAAGGGCGCGGGGCTCGGTAAAGATGTACTACTATTAACGGACGGACGATTCTCAGGCGGCACAACCGGCCTGTGCATCGGCCATATTGCACCGGAAGCCGCCGATGGCGGCCCGATTGCACTGGTGCGTGACGGTGACCTGATTCGGGTCGATATCGCCCAAGGAACGCTCGACTTGCTGGTAGACCCCGCTGAGCTTGAGGCCCGCAAAGAAAACTGGGCCCCGCTTCCCCCACGGTACACGCGCGGCGTCCTTGCTAAGTACGCCAAGCTCGTGCACTCCGCGTCAGAGGGCGCCATCACGGGTTAGTCCTCACTTGCGTCGCGACTGCGTCGATAACGCGCGGTCGCGACGCATCTGATGCGTAAGCAACCCACCAGACGAAAGAAAGTCATGACTCCGGATTCGAGTGCAATCCCACCCACACCCGATCTCAAGGGCGAACAGCTCACTGGTGCCCAGGCCGTCGTACGCAGCCTCGAAGCACTCGGTGTGACCGACGTCTTCGGGCTTCCCGGCGGCGCAGTGCTGCCGCTCTACGACGCGCTGATGGATGCGTCAAACCTGAACCACGTGCTCGTGCGTCACGAGCAGGGCGGCGGCCACGCCGCTGAGGGTTTTGCGAGCGCAAGTGGCAAGGTCGGCGTGTGCATCGCCACCTCTGGCCCCGGCGCCACGAACCTCGTCACCGCGATTGCCGACGCCTACATGGATTCGGTGCCGCTGCTCGCCATCACCGGCCAGGTGTTCTCACACCTGATGGGCACCGACGCCTTCCAAGAGGCCGACATCATGGGCATCACGATGCCGATCACGAAGCACTCGTTCCTCGTGAAGAAGGCCGAAGAGATTCCCGGCGCCATCGCTGCCGCGTATCACCTCGCGTCTTCAGGTCGCCCGGGCCCCGTGCTCGTCGACATCACGAAGGACGCGCAGGAGGGCCTGCTCGACTTCGTGTGGGATCCGCGCGTTGAACTGCCCGGCTACCGCCCGATCACGAAGGCGAACAGCAAGCAGATTCAGGCCGCAGCCGACCTCATCGCGCAGGCCGAGCGCCCCGTGTTCTACGTGGGCGGCGGCGTGGTGCGTGCTGGTGCGGCTGAAGAGCTGAAGCAGCTGGCCGAACTCGTGGGTGCCCCCGTGGTGACCACGCTGATGGCTCGTGGCGTGTTCCCCGATTCGCACCCGCAGCACCTGGGTATGCCCGGCATGCACGGCACGGTGCCCGCGGTGCTCGCACTGCAGGAGTCCGATCTGCTGATCACGCTCGGCGCGCGGTTCGACGACCGCGTGACGGGCAAGTCGGCGCTGTTCGCACCCGACGCGAAGATCATTCACGCCGACATTGACCCCGCCGAGATCGGCAAGATTCGCGCGGCAGATGTGCCGATCGTGGGCGACGCCGCCGAGGTCATTTCTGACCTCATCGCAGCGGTGACCACCGCGAAGGTATCGCGCGAGTTCGCCGACATGTCGGCCTGGTGGGAGCGCCTGAACGGGCTGCTCAAGACGTATCCGCTCGGGTACCAGGCAACCACCGACGGCCAGCTGTCACCGCAGCAGGTCATTCAGCGCATCGGTGAGCTCACCGGCCCCGAGGGCATTTATGCCGCGGGCGTGGGCCAGCACCAGATGTGGGCCGCGCAGTTCATCAAGTATGAGCGCCCGCACGCCTGGCTGAACTCGGGCGGCGCCGGCACCATGGGGTACTCAGTACCGGCAGCCATGGGCGCCAAGGTGGCTGAGCCCGATCGCGTCGTGTGGGCGATCGACGGCGACGGCTGCTTCCAGATGACGAACCAAGAGCTCGCTACCTGCGTGGTGAACAACATTCCCATCAAGGTGGCGGTCATCAACAACTCGTCGCTCGGCATGGTGCGCCAGTGGCAGACCCTCATCTATGACGGTCGCTACTCAAACACCGAGCTGAACACCGGGCACGGTTCACCCCGCATCCCCGACTTTGTGAAGTTGGGCGAAGCGTACGGTTGCCTCGCCATTCGGGTGGAGCGCGAAGACGAGATCGACGACGCCATCAAGCTGGCGCTCGCAACGAACGATCGCCCCGTGGTGATCGACTTCGTGGTGAGCTCAGACGCCATGGTGTGGCCGATGGTTCGCCAGGGCACCTCAAACAGTGCCATCCAGTATGCACTTGAACACAGCCCTGAGTGGGAGGGAGAGTAAGCCATGAGCCGTCACGTACTCAGCCTCCTCGTAGAGGATAAGCCCGGCCTGTTGTCGCGCGTTGCGGGTCTGTTCTCGCGCCGCGGGTTCAACATTGAATCCCTCGCGGTGGGCCCCACCGAGATGAAGGGTCTGTCGCGCATCACGGTTGTTGTCGACCAAGACGAGACCCTGCTCGAGCAGGTCACGAAGCAGCTGAACAAGCTGGTCAACGTGATCAAGGTCGTCGAACTTGACACCGCAAGCTCGGTGCAGCGCGAACACGTGCTCATCAAGGTGCGCGCCGATAACCAGTCACGCTCACACGTGCTCGAAGCGGTCAACCTGTTTCGTGCGCGCGTCGTCGACGTGGTTCCCGATGCCCTCACGATTGAGGTCACCGGCGACAGCGGCAAGATCGAGGCCTTCCTGAAGGTACTCGAGCCGTACGGCATTAAGGAGATCGCGCAGTCGGGTCTCATCGCTATGGGCCGCGGCTCAAAGTCGATCACCGAGCGCGTTTTCAAGAACTAGCGGCGGGCCCAGCCCACCGTGTTCCTCGCGAGTCATGCGCTCGCAGGATCCAAGAATTACCAGTTTTCACAAACCACCAACACAAGGAGAACCCCAGTGGCTGAGATGTACTACGACGCGGACGCCGACCTCTCGATCGTTCAGGGCAAGAAGGTAGCCATTGTTGGCTATGGCTCACAGGGCCACGCGCACGCAATGAACCTGCGCGACTCGGGCGTCGAGGTCGTTATCGCGCTCAAGGAGGGCTCGAAGTCGATCCAGAAGGCTGAAGAAGCCGGCTTCACGGTGAAGTCAGTTGCTGACGCAGCCGAGTGGGCTGACCTCATCATGATCCTCGCTCCCGATCAGCACCAGCGTGCGATCTTCACCGAGTCGATCAAGGACAAGCTGACGGCGGGCAAGACCCTCGCGTTTGCCCACGGCTTCAACATTCGCTTCGGTTACATCGAGGTGCCCGAGGGCGTCGACGTGATCCTCGTTGCTCCCAAGGCTCCCGGCCACACCGTGCGCCGCGAGTTCGAAGCTGGCCGTGGCATCCCCGACATCATTGCTGTCGAGGTTGACGCAACCGGCACCGCATGGGACATCGCGCTTTCGTACGCGAAGGCCATCGGCGGCACCCGTGCAGGCGTCATCAAGACGACCTTCACCGAAGAGACCGAGACCGACCTGTTCGGCGAGCAGGCTGTGCTCTGCGGTGGCATGAGCCACCTCGTACAGGCTGGTTTCGAGACGCTGACCGAGGCTGGCTACCAGCCCGAGATCGCGTACTTCGAGGTACTGCACGAGCTGAAGCTCATCGTTGACCTCATGTGGGAGGGCGGCATCGCCAAGCAGCGTTGGAGCATCTCTGACACCGCTGAGTTCGGCGACTACGTTTCGGGCCCCCGCATCGTTGATGCAGGCGTCAAGGCACGCATGCAGGAAGTGCTCGCTGACATCCAGTCGGGCGCCTTCGCTAAGCGCTTCATCGACGACATGGACAACGGTGGCGTTGAGTTCCAGGCCATGCGCGCCAAGGAAGAGCAGCACCCCATCGAGAAGACCGGCGTTGAACTGCGCAGCCTCTTCGCATGGCAGCAGCAGGATTCAGACTACGTTGACGGCTCGGCCGCACGCTAGTCACACTGATTGGCTGGCCGCAACGCCAGTCAAGTAGGTGATCACCAGCCGGGTAGCGCGATCTTATGATCGAGCTACCCGGCTGGTTTTTTATTGCTGCGCGCGCTTCGTACGCGCCGTTGCCTGAGCCGTCCAAGGGTCTTCAGGCCACGGGTGTTTGGGGTAGCGGCCCCGCATCTCACTGCGCACTTGCTGGTATGGGCCATCCCAAAACGAACGCAGGTCGGCGGTGACCGCGAGCGGTTTGCGCGCCGGCGACAGTAGATGGAAGAGCACGGGCACACGGCCGTTCACGAGCCGCGGTGTCTCAGCCAGCCCAAAGAGCTCTTGCAGCTTCACCGCCACCACGGGCTGCGCATCGCCCGAATAGTCGATGCGCACGCGCGACCCCGAGGGCACCGCGAGTTGCTCGGGGGCGAGCTCGTCGAGCTTTGCGGCCTCGGGCCAGGGGAGCCGCCTGCGCAACGCCTGCGTGAGCTCGAGCCCCGCGAGCGACGAGTCGGCGCGCAACCTACCCAGATCGGGGCCCAGCCAATCGTCGAGGTTCGCAAGCAACGCCTCGTCGCTGACATCGGGCCAGGGGGCACCCAACTCGCGGTGAATGAGCGCGAGCCGCGTCCGCAATGAGCTCGCGCCTTCGCGCCAGGTGAGGGCGCCCAGACCCGCGCTGCGCAGGTGCGCGGTGTAAGCCGGCGCGATATCACTGGGTTCAGCGCGCACGGGTGCCTGCGTGAGCACGATCGCGCCGAGGCGCCGCTCCTCACGCACCCGCAGCTTGCCGCCGGCAATGCTCGCGGTGCGCTCGAAAGTCACCAGCGATCGGGCGACCTTGAGGGCTTCGGTCTCGTCGAACGGGGCCGCCATTCTGATGACGGCGCCGGTGCCGTCGGCGGCGCGGCCCTCGGCGCGCTGCACCTCGTGCACCGCGAGCCACTCGTAACTGGCAAGTTCGCTGCCCTCGGGCAGGGCCGCGCGGGTGCCGCTCGCGAGCAGATAACTGCGGGAATGTTCGCCGGTGCGCCGTGCAACCCACTCGGGGCGACCGAGAGCGATGACGGTGCCGGGCGCGGTGGCCGTCGCGGCGATGGTGATCGCCGGGCCCGCGGCACGGGGCAGGGTTCCTGTGGCCTGGGCCGCGATCCGGAGCAGCCGTTCGCTCTCGCGCTTCCATCTGGCCGCCCCCGGGTGGCGGCCGGTGCGCAACTCGCGCAGCAGCCGCGGCAGATCGGCACTGGGCTCACGAAAATCATCGGAAATGGCGGCCACGGTCTCGGCCGCCAGGCAGGCATCGCCGAGCACCTGCGCGCCCTCCACGAGCGCACGGGCCGACCTGGCACCGACGGGCAGCAGCGCCACTGAGCGGCCAGCCGGGGTGATGTGCCCGCGGTCGTCGACCAGCTCGAGCGCGCGCAGCGTCGCGACGGCAGCGCTCATTGCGGCCGCGGGTGGCGCGGTTGGCAGCGCGAGCCCCTCGGCCCCCGGCGTGCCCCACGCCGCGAGCAACAGTGCGGCGTCGGTGAGATCGGCCGAGGCGATATCGGGCTGGGCGTGGGCGCGCATGTGCGCGTATTCTGCCTCGGAATAGACGCGCACGGCATGTCCCGGGCCCTGCCTCGCCGCGCGGCCCGCGCGCTGCTCAGCACTCGCTCGCGACGCACTCACGGTGCTGAGCCCCGACATATCGCGCCCGCGATCGCGACGCACCTCGCGCGCTAACCCCGAATCGATCACGAGGCGCACGCCGGGCACCGTGAGCGAACTCTCGGCGAGCGACGTGCTCACGATGATGCGCGGCGGCTCATCGGCGCCCCGCCCTCGTACCGCGCGATCTTGCTCGCGGGCGGGAATACGACCGTGCAGCGGCAGAATCTCAAGCTCGTTTGGGGCTTGGGAAGCGGCGCCGGATCGCAGCAGCGCGACCACGTCATCGACCTCGCGCGCTCCGGGTACAAACACCAGCGCATCGCAGCCCGCGGCACGCTGGGAGCGCAGCGCGACCTGAGCCAGGTGGGCGAGAAACCCGCGGGAGGTGCCGCGCGCATCCAAACGCGGCTCGGCATAGGGGGCGTGCTCGATCGTGAGCGAATGCAACACCGATGGAATTTCGACGACCGGGGCATCACCCAACAGCTCAGAAATGCGGGCGGCCTCGAGGGTCGCCGACATCGCCGCGACGATGAGATCGTCGCGCAGGGCCCGCGCCTCAGCCACCATGCCGAGTAGCAAATCGCCCTCGACGGTGCGCTCGTGCACCTCATCGAGGATCACGGCACCGACTCCGGGAAGCTCGGGGTCAGCGATAAGGCGCCGCAGCAGCACGCCCGGGGTGACCACCTCAATGCGGGTGCGCGCCGAGACATGGCGCTCACCGCGAATCGTGACGCCCACCTCTTCGCCCAAGGCGCTGCCCGACAGCTGAGCCAGCCGGGTCGCGGCGGCACGGGCCGCGACGCGCCGGGGCTGCGTGAGGATGACACGCGAGGGGCTACCGGCAGCCTGCAAATCGTTTTCGGGGGAGGCCCCGTGCGCCGCACGCTCAGCAAGCAGATTCGCCACCAGGGGCGGTACAAACGTCGTTTTACCGGTTCCCGGGGGCGCGGTGACCACGAAGGCCCCAGAGGCGGCGGCCCGCGAAAGTTCGTTCTGAGCCTGGGAAACAATAAGGCCAGAGCCGATACGGTAAAGGTCGAAAAGAAGCGGGGTCACCTCGCAAGCATACGAGACGGGGGAATAGTATGCGTGATTCACACGAGTTGTTGGCGGCAGCGGCCAGCGAGATGGCCGAACACGGCTACTCGGCGGCGTCGCTGTCGGCAATTGCCGCGCGCTTGGGCCTCACCAAGGGGGCCCTCGTACGCCAGTTTCCGACCAAGGAACACTTTGCGCGTGGCATCATCACGGCGCTGCGGCTCTCGATCACAGGTGAACAGGAGCGCGCTACGGCGGCGTATCCGCGAAGCGGCGCCCGCGCCCTGATTCGATTCTTGATTGTCATTCGCGAGCGGGCCAAAGAACGACCAGAGGTGCGAGCCGGCATCGTGCTCTTTAGTGATCGTTCGGCACCCTCCAGCGAGATCGCCGAGCTGGGGGAGAGCTGGCGTGGTGCATTGCAGGCGATGCTCGAGGCTGCGCAACGGGATGGGGAGATCGATCCTGAAGTGAGTCCGCGCGAGATAGCTGAGTTTCTTCTCATGCTCAATATGGGGGAGGGGATCGTCACCACGCGGTGGCAGGCTCCCGAGTCAGCGGGTGTTTCGCTGGGCGCCTTGCGCAGAAGCTTGCGCAATATCGGAATAGCTGACGTGGATGCGCTGATCGAAGAGGTGCAGGCCGGGCTTCGGTAGCAGGCAGCTGCCGCGCGGGCGGCGAAACGTTGTGGGCTATTGGGCAACGTTGCTCAGATACACAAACGAGCGGGGTTGGTACCGGGAATGAACCCGGCACCAACCCCGCTCGATGCCCATTGCTGGGCTGGGGGATGAGGTAACTGTTGAGGGGGAATCGTAAGTTACCTCGCTACTGACTAGGCGAGCTTGTTACGCCGCATCATCAGTAGGGTCATACCGCCGACCACGAACAGGGCGCCGCCTGCAACGAGGGGCCAAGTGGCCGCTGCGCCGGTGCGGGCGAGCTCGGGAGCCGAAGCTTCGGCTGCCACTGCGGCTGTCTGCTGTGCAGGCTTGCTCGAATCTGTGCTGGTGGTGGGTTGGGCAGGAACAGTGGGCTCGGCCGGCACAACGGGCTCAGCGGGAACGGTGGGTTCTGCGGGAACGGTGGGCTCAGCGGGGACCGTGGGCTCTGCGGGAACGGTAGGTTCTGCCGGGACGGTGGGCTCTGCCGGAACGGTGGGCTCAGCAGGAACCATCGGGTCGACGGGCTCGTTGGGATCAACGGGCTCGTTGGGATCCGTGGGGTCGACAGGAATTGCCGGCTCGGTGGGATCCACCGGATCCGGGGCGATGCCACAGCTCAGCTGGCCAGCAAAGGTGTGATGGTGGATCTCGCCGCCACCAGCGGTGGTGACGTCGCCGCCTGCGAACCACTGACCGTTGGTGGTTACGCCCGAGTTGAAGTTCAGCGCAGAATTGGGAGCCCAGATGGAGCCCATTTCGAAGCCATCGATGGCGATATCCTCGGTGGTATCCGAGAGATCGACCATGATGTAACGTGCGAAGTGTTGATCCTCAGTTGTTCCTGCGCGCCAGCCCTCGAAATTGATTTGTTTTAGAGTGGTCTGGTCTTTCGCTCCGCGAATGATTAGCGGTGCGGCCGCGGTCGGTACATATCCGTCTGCGCGATCCCGCTTGACGGTCTTGCCTGCAATGTCCGTGTAATTGATGACGTTCGGACGGTCAGGGGCGAAACCAGAGACAAATACCTGTCCGTGCTCTTCTTCGACGGTGACCGCATTCGAGAGCTCTGCGTCTGAGTACACGCCAGTGAGGCATGCATTCGCGCGAGTGATCTGCGCCTCAGAAGCGCTCAAGTAATCAGCGACCGAGCTCTGCTCGGTCTTGTAATTTGCGATGTCAGAGCCCTGGAACGGGACAGACTTGAGATCGATAATGCCGGCTTCAGCGTTGGTAATGCGCAGGAAGTTGCCGCGTTCGGCACCGGTTAGCCCATTGATATTCACGAACTTGACGACGGCGTTGGCCTCGGCGGAACCGGTAGCGATCGTCCCTGAATCATCACGGTTCGAGACGTCGAATGCGCCGTTGCCAGCGAAGCTGTCAGCGAGAATGCGTACGGGCACGCCATCAACCGTCGGCACGGTGTAATCGGCGCGACCAGCTGCGGTGTGAACGACGGGATAACCGTTCTGGTTGGTGGTAGCAATGCTTCCGTATGGGCCTATAGGACAAAACGTGTGGGTTTTGTTGAGCGTGTCTCAGGGCCTGCCCGCCCATCCGCTGCGTGTCCATAGCCCTTCGTTGGCATCGAGGCCGGTGTCATAGAGCGATACTGGCGCTGCTGGATCTTTCGACTCTGGTTGTGCAGTGTTCGTGTGTTGCCGTTTCTCGGGTTGGTGTTCTTTGAGGATCACTGCTGGGTTCGGGAACTCTGAATGCAGATACAACCACCACTCGATCGCTCGTCGTTGATGTTCTTCTGGCATGCCCCGATGGAGGCGGAGCAGAAGCCTCATCTGGGAGTTCGTGCCTCCCTCGATCTCGTTCGTCGTGGAGGGCACGTTGAGATGCGCGAGTTGCGGGCTGAGGAACGTAAATAGATGGCCGCCCTGGATAGCGCGTTGTAGCACTTGGTAGCCCGACCTGAGGCGTTGATGCGTGTACCACCAGGTTTGGTTCGGCCTCGCCCACGACGGCACCTCGGCCGCGTGTTTGCGATACGTGCGTTCCTTGGTGAGGTGCAGGAACGAGTTCTCCCAGGCCAGGAAAAGCTGCGCCCATTCCTCGCCCCCAGTGACAGTTTTTACGCGGGTGAGTTTCAGAGCAAGGCCCCACAACCCCTGACCGGCAGGCGTTTTTGAGCGGGTCGTGACGTGTTTCCGGACGTTGCGTTGGAGATGCACGAGACAGCGTTGAACCTGGGCCGTAGGCCAATGAGTATTGAGCGCAGCATGCATGCCCGATCCGCCATCACACACCACGACCAGGGGCGCCGGCAGCCGTTGCATGAGCGCGCCCCAAGCAGCCGCTGACTCACGAGAACACCATTGGAACGCGACTACGGTTCCGCGGTGAGTGGCGACCAGCACACACCAGCCTGTCCGCAGATTGAACCCATCGATCTGGAGGACGTCGTACACCGCGCCAGTGACTGGAATGACGGGGCGGAGCGCCCAGCACCAGGCCGTCGTGCGGCGGAACTGTCGAGCTGCGCTGGCACCTCCGAGATCAGCCTGCGAGGCCTTCCCCGTGATCCAGGCGAGGAACTGATCCAGTTGCGCTTTGCGTGTCACATCGGGGCGTTTCCGAACCGATGAAGCACCGCATTTGGGGCATCTCCAACGCACGGTTCCCGCGGGGGTCGTGCCATTCCTGACGAGCTTGGTGTTGTATATCAGGCAGGTGGTGGTGTTCTCGCTTTTGGGCACAGTTAAGGGTGCCCGGGCATAGCTTCCCTGGGTTTACCGCGTCATCCTGGGGCTAGATCAAGATCTCGTACACACGTTTTGTCCTATAGGCCTCCGTATGCCGCGACCGATCCCTCGATCTCGCCGTTACCGAGCATTACGTCGCCCTGCGAGACCACAGTGAAGCCGTTGTTGATCTCGAAGGGATTAAACGTGGTGGGGGCAGGTGCGGCGACAGCAGCGGTAGATCCGCCCGCGACCAAAGAACCTGCGATAAGCGTGAATGCGCCTGCGCCAGACAGCGCGCGCTTCCATGAAGCTGATAGCGCGCGGGGGCGTGGTGAACTCGCCAAAGTGACTCTCCAAAAGGTGGGGTGCTCGAAATCTAAACATTGCGTGTCTGCCTGGCACCCATGTCGGCATAAACGTGCGTATACGCAACGATAAGCACTGCGTGTTCCAGGCTGCAAGTCAGCAAGCAATCTCACAACAATTTCAAAGGAGCCGACGTTGAAGTTTGTGAGAAATATCTAAAGCGTGATTCGGAGGCTGGTTGGGCGTCTTGGAATGGAATACACAAAAGCCCCGATTTCGCCGCTTCTGCAGTCCATATGGGCTGCGAAACTGACGAAATTGGGGCTGATCCGGTTTTGTGTAGCCGGGGTGAAGTTTGGGGGGTCTTTTGATGGCGAAAGGGATCCGCCGAGTCGGGCAGTGGCATTCTCGTTCAGGTCGCAGGATCTGCGCAAAGGCTCGTTGCCCTGCGCATCGAATTACTAATTCGCTCCTGGGGCGATGCTGACTCTAGCACCGATGTTGCGCAGTAGCTATGTATTGGCTATTTATAAAAAATGAGTAATAAATCAATTAAAACTTGTTGACTATGAATAGTCCATTTGCGTGTTTAGGAACGTAAATTATGGTTTACGTAAACCTTCGTCTACATCAGTGTTGGGGGCCTGTTGTAGGCAATTTTTGTGCGCCCAATTCGTGGGTGCTGTGGAGAGTGGAGTAATTGCTATGCCCGTTCGTAAACGCGTTCCTTTATCCTTAGGTGGAAGGCACTTGAAGAAATTCTTGGCGGCTGTCGCAACGCTGGCGGTAGCCGGGACTGGACTCATCGCTACTACAGCTCCGGCTGTTGCCGTGCCGAGCCAGTCACCCGCAGCTTCGTGCAGCCCGGTGAACCCGATGGGAGCCGCGACTCCGAACGGATCGGAGAACGGCTACACGGTATTTGTGCGGGAGAACGCGATTCTTGCGAACAGTGAGCTTGAAGGCACGCTTGCTGTTGGAGGTCGTGCGACGTTTGGTGACGCGCGAGGCAACCAAAACCAGCAGTACCCGATCTACCATGGTGGTATTGGCGGGAACTATGACTATGAGGCTCCCACTCTCGACGGCGAGCCCAACCGCGTACTGATTCAGGAGTTCGCGACTGACGGCAAAATTGTTCAGGTCAAAGCCGATGGCGCGACCGGCGCAAGCGCTCAAGCTGGTGCAAAGATTGGTGATCAATCCACACCGGCCGATTACACGTTTGGGCCGATGTTTGGCGGGAACGGAACAACGTTCTTCCCCTCCGACGGCGGAAACATGAGCCCGCAGATTGACTCTGTTGTACAGCCATGGACTGACCTGGAAGCTGCTCAGAAGAGCTGGAGTGCTGACGGTGATGTACTTTCATACTTCCCCGTAGACGCGGGCACTTCCATCATTGAGTCGTTCGCTGACTGGCAGAACATTCCCGCACCAGCTGGTGACGATCAGACCATTACGCTCAGCGCTGATGGGCCGAGCAAGTTGCAGCTCTCGGACTTTGCTGGAATCAGTAAGTTTCAGCTCGCCGATTATTCCGAAACATCGTTCCTCGTTATCTCAGTGGACCAGTCAGATGTTGTGGACGGCCGCGTAACGCTCCCGTCGTACTCTTTCCCCGGAAAGGAAGGGGCAGAAAAAGAAGGTGTGAGTCACATCCTCTTTGACTTCAGCGAGATCGTTGGCGCAGTTGAGGTTGTGTCTCCGAACGAACCCGTGCGCGGTTCGATCTATGCCCCCAACGCCCACGTTGTGTTCCCCGCAGAATCTGATGGCGGTCGGGAGTTCGAAGGGCAACTGATCGCCCAGAACTTCACGGCACTTCAGGGCGGTAAAGAAATGCATACGAACCTTTTCAAGGGACGATTCCCTTGCATCAATGAGCCTGTCGTGGTGAACGAAGGCACTTTCAACCTGCACAAGGTGCTGGCCGGTGTTGAGGCGGCCGAGTTCCCTGCGGGGACCACGTTCCCCGTGACGGCAACCTGGGCTGATGGTGGCGAGAAAACGTTCGAGCTTCCTGCTGATGGAACTGTGGTGAACTCGGGTCTTCAGCTGCCGGAAGGCACGGTAGTGACGCTGACCGAGGGAGACCTGCCTGAGGCGCCTGCCGGGTACTCGTTCGTGTCGAAGAGCCTGTCGGCTGACACGATCACCATCCTTGAGGATGGTGTCGCAGATGTTGAGTGGTCGGTCGCGAACACGTACGAGCAGGATGTTGTTGTCGTGAACGATGGCACGTTTAACCTGCGCAAGGTGCTCGCCGGTGTCGACGCGGCTGAGTTCCCTGCGGGGACCACGTTCCCTGTGACGGCGACCTGGGATGGCGGCGAGAAGTCGTTCGAGCTTCCCGCTGACGGAACCGTGGTGAAGTCAGGCGTGGACTTGCCTGAGGGCACTGTGGTGACATTGACCGAGGGCAACCTGCCCGAGGCTCCTGCCGGCTACTCGTTCGTATCGAACAGCCTGTCAGCAGAAACGATCACCATCCTTGAAGATGGCGTGGCGGATGTTGAGTGGTCGGTCGCGAACACGTACGAGCAGGATGTTGTTGTCGTGAACGATGGCACGTTTAACCTGCGCAAGGTGCTCGCCGGTGTCGACGCGGCTGAGTTCCCTGCGGGGACCACGTTCCCTGTGACGGCGACCTGGGATGGCGGCGAGAAGTCGTTCGAGCTTCCCGCTGACGGAACCGTGGTGAAGTCAGGCGTGGACTTGCCTGAGGGCACTGTGGTGACATTGGCCGAGGGCAACCTGCCCGAGGCTCCTGCCGGCTACTCGTTCGTATCGAACAGCCTGTCAGCAGAAACGATCACCATCCTTGAAGATGGCGTGGCGGATGTTGAATGGTCGGTCACGAACACGTACGAGCAGGATGTTGTTGTCGTGAACGATGGCACGTTTAACCTGCGCAAGGTGCTCGCCGGTGTCGACGCGGCTGAGTTCCCTGCGGGGACCACGTTCCCTGTGACGGCGACCTGGGATGGCGGCGAGAAGTCGTTCGAGCTTCCCGCTGACGGAACCGTGGTGAAGTCAGGCGTGGACTTGCCTGAGGGCACTGTGGTGACATTGGCCGAGGGCAACCTGCCCGAGGCTCCTGCTGGCTACTCGTTCGTATCGAACAGCCTCTCGGCTGACACGATCACCATCCTTGAGGATGGCGTCGAGGATGTTGCCTGGTCGGTCACGAACACGTACGAGCAGGATGTTGTCGTGAATGATGGCACCTTTAACCTGCACAAGGTGCTGGTGGGCGTTGACGCGGCTGAGTTCCCTGCGGGGACCACGTTCCCTGTGACGGCGACCTGGGATGGCGGCGAGAAGTCGTTCGAGCTTCCCGCTGACGGAACCGTGGTGAAGTCAGGCGTGGACTTGCCTGAGGGCACTGTGGTGACATTGACCGAGGGCAACCTGCCCGAGGCTCCTGCTGGCTACTCGTTCGTATCGAACAGCCTCTCGGCTGACACGATCACCATCCTTGAGGATGGCGTCGAGGATGTTGCCTGGTCGGTCACGAACACGTACGAGCAGGATGTTGTCGTGAATGATGGCACCTTTAACCTGCACAAGGTGCTGGTGGGCGTTGACGCGGCTGACTTCCCTGCGGGGACCACTTTCCCCGTGACGGCGACCTGGGATGGCGGCTCGGAAACATTCGAGCTTCCTGCTGACGGAACCGTCGTATCGTCAGAACTTCAGCTGCCTGAGGGCACTGTGGTGACGTTGACCGAGGGTGAACTGCCTGCTGCTCCTGCCGGCTACTCGTTCGTGTCGAAGAGCCTGTCAGCAGATACGATCACCATCCTGGATGGCGGGAACGCAGACATCGAATGGTCGGTCACGAACACCTATGAGCAGGATGTAGTTGTCGTGAATGACGGCACGTTCAATCTGCGTAAGGTGCTCGCAGGTGTTGACGCGGCTGAGTTCCCTGCGGGGACCACGTTCCCAGTGACGGCGACCTGGGATGGCGGCGAGAAGACGTTCGCGCTTCCTGCTGACGGCACGGTTGTGGAATCAGAGCTTCAGCTGCTTGAGGGCACTGTCGTGACGTTGACCGAGGGCGACCTGCCTGCGGCTCCTGCCGGCTACTCGTTCGTGTCGAACAGCCTCTCGGCTGACACGATCACCATCCTTGAAGCTGGCGTAGCGGACGTCGAGTGGTCGGTGACCAACACGTATGAGCAGGATGTAGTCGTCGTAAATGACGGCACGTTTAACCTGCGCAAGGTACTGGCCGGTGTTGACGCTGCCGAGTTCCCTGAGGGAACCACGTTCCCTGTGACCGCGACCTGGGATGGCGGCGAGAAGTCGTTCGAGCTTCCTGCTGATGGAACCGTAGTGAACTCGGGCGTAGAACTGCCCGAGGGGACTGTGGTGACGCTGACCGAGGGTGAACTGCCCGAGGCTCCTGCTGGGTTCTCGTTCGTATCTAACACTCTGTCGGCTGACACGATTACCATCCTTGAGGATGGCGTGGCAGACGTCGAGTGGTCGGTCACGAACACGTACGAGCAGGAAGACGAACCGAACACGTACGAACCTAATGAGAATACTGAGAAGCCGACCACTGAGCCTAAGGAGCCGACGACTCAGCCTGATGAACCGGCCACTAAGGCTGGCGAGCAGACTCCTGTCGTGAAGGCTGCCAAGGCCGAAAGCGGCCTGGCCGCGACCGGTGGAATGTCTGCAACTGGTGCAGCGATCGCTGGAGGGGTGTTCCTCTTGGCCGGCAGCGTGCTGTTGCTGATTCGTCGCAAGCGAACCGCCATGTAGGTAGGCGTTTCTGGGCTGAGCCTGAGGCCTAGGTGAGGGCGCCGTCCCATCCAGATGAAGAGGAAACTTTTCTCACGGGTGGACGGCACTCATCGGTTAGGCGGCCGCAGCGCTGCTGGAATCTGTGTCATGCAGATTCCAGCAGCGCTGTTTTCGTTTGCCCCGGGTGAAGGGCTGATCGTTCGCTGCTGAGGAAAGTGGGGGACTGGCCAGCTATACAGTTCCTGGGTTGCTCAGCGATGTCGCATGCGCCCACAGAAAAGCCCCGATGCCGTCGATCACGCAGCCCATAAGGGCTGAGGAACTGACGACATCGGGGCTGATCCGGAGCCGCGTTAGGCCCCGCCGAGGCCCGCGAGCTGGTTACTGCGCAGGCGTCTCTTCTGCGTCGTTGGCCGACTCGGTGTCAGCGGGAGCAGTGTCTGCTGAATCGGTGTCTGTAGATTCGGGGTCAGTCGCGTCAAGGTTGGCGACGTCAATGCCACTCGTGGCGTTCGCAACGTCAGCCTCGGTGTAGCCACAGTAGTTCAGGGCTTCGCTCTCCCAGCGCTTCGTGAGGCGATCCTTGCCTGCTTCGTGGGCCGCAGCGACGGTGCCCTGGTAGATCGTGCCGTCCTTTGACTCTTTGTTCACATCGGGAACCGACTCGCAGACGTGAAATACCCCGCCAGACTTGGTCCAGAACACGAGATCCTCGCCTGTGAGCTGCTTCACGATGTTGGTCTCAGCCGCGTACTGCTCCTGCGACGGTGAGTCCCAGCTCACACCGAGCGCGCCCGCGATCAGCAACACCACGACGCCAATACCGCCGGCGACCGCCTTCTGCTTGCCGTCCATGTTCTTGTTCAAGAAGATCATGATGATGAGCGGCAAGAACGCGATCACCGCGATGATGGCGCCAAGCTGGTTCTGCACGAAGAAGCGCAGCTTGTCTTGATTCGACGCGGGGTCGAGGCGATTCGCCTGCTTCCAGCACAGCGAGCCCACGACCGACAGAATGCCCGCGACCACGATCAACACGATCAGCAGCCACATTTTCACCGGTACCTGCTTGAGCACCCAGAAAATTGCGAAGGCTTCGGCGCCGATCGCGACCGCCCACACGCACCACGAAACGATGCGCAGCTGGGTTGCCTTAGCGGCCGACTCAGGGGTGGGCTTCCAACCGGGGGCCGCCTCTGGGTTCTTCGCCTTGACTTCTGAAACTCGTTTGGTGGGCTTTTCTGCCATGAGATGCTCCCTCGCGTTGCACTAATCCTGATCCCCGTGTTCGGATTCACCGCGCACTCAGATTTCACCTTAACAGCTTGCATACAGGGTTCGGCAGTCTCAAAGATGAGCTTCGCTAGGCTTGGCGGGTGCGAAAAAAGAATGAAAGCGCCGCTCGCGAGAGTCGCCTTGCGAACGGGTGGACCGTCGAGGGCGCCCCGAACGCGGCTGAGGCCGATGTTGCGGCGGGCGCTGCAGCTGCAGGCGACGCCAGTATTGCTGAATCGGCGGCGGCACTGAACGCTCCCGTCGCCAGTGAAAACGACCACGACGACGCTGAGCTGGGCACCGATCAGGGCCCCGCACAGATGTCGAATGCCATGCTCGTGATCCTGGGCGTGTTCGGCGGCATCTACCTGATGTACACCTGGGTGTGGTTTAGCTGGGCCGAGTACTACGCGAGCGCCAACAACCTCGTCGCAGCGTCAAGCGGATCGCTGGGCGGTGTGCTGCAGCAGATCGTATTGTGGGTCGCCCCGCTCGCCCCGATTGGCTGGTTCTTGAGCGTCTTGCTGCTCAACCGCGGCGCATCAACTGCGCGCATCGCGCTTTGGATCGTTATTGGAGCGGTGGTTCTTGCGCCACTGCCGATGTTTGTTTGGGGTGCCTAAGATGACGCGCCGGATCATTTCCTGGGTCGTGGGGGCAGCCATCACCGGCCTGTACCTCTATATGGTGATCGCCGCAGCCGGAAACCTCATCTTGCTGCCACAAATGGTGGGCAGCATGGGGCTGTCAATGACCGCCGCTGGCTGGTTCTGGTTGATCACGGTGCTCGCGCTTGCCCCCGTGGCCTTTGTGCTTGCGCTGCTGGCGGCTCGCCGAAAGAGTGCCGCGGTGCGACTTTTGGCACTCGCGACCGGCCTGTGCGTGGCCGGTGCTGTGCAGTTGGAAATTCTGCTGCTGGTGCCGCAGTCCAGCTTCTTCGGATAGCGCTTGGAGGGCGGCGGAACGCGGTCGCTTTTGGCGGCGCGTCAAAGGCGGCATGCTTCGGGCCCTAGAATGGAACCCCGGCCGTCCTTTTACGGTCTGGGTACCCAATGCCGCTGACCCGAAGGATTCGATTGATGTCTGCGCCGGTCGTGCTGATCGCCGAACAACTGTCTCCCGCTACCATCGCCGCACTTGGCCCTGACTTCGAGGTGGTGCACGTCGACGGTACTGACCGCGACGCGCTGCGCTCGGCGCTGGCCACTGCTAATGCCGTGCTTGTACGCTCGGCAACTCTCATCGATGCGGAGGCACTCAGCTGGGCGCCTCAGCTGCAGGTCATCGCCCGCGCGGGTGTTGGCCTCGATAACGTCGATATTAAGGCGGCCACCCAGGCCGGCGTCATGGTCGTTAATGCTCCGACCTCCAACATCATCAGTGCTGCTGAGCTGACGGTCGCCCACATCTTGGGTCTGGCTCGTCACCTGCCGCGTGCACACTCCTCACTGTCTGCGGGGCTGTGGAAGCGGTCGTCGTTCACCGGCACCGAGCTCTACGAAAAGACCATCGGTATTGTCGGCCTCGGCCGCATCGGTGCCCTGGTTGCCGAGCGCCTGCGCGGCTTCGGCGTTGAGCTCATCGCGTTTGATCCCTACGTCACCGCTGTGCGCGCACAGCAGCTCGGCGTCGAGCTGGTCTCGCTCGACGAGCTCGTGAAGCGCGTCGACTTCTTGACGATTCACATGCCCCGCACGCCCGAGACGCTCGGCATGATTGGCGCAGAACAGATGCGCGCCATGAAGCCCACCGCCTACGTGGTAAACGTGGCGCGTGGCGGCCTGATTGATGAGGCAGCTCTCGCACAGGCGCTGACGGACGGCGAGATCGCCGGCGCAGCACTCGACGTATTCATGCAGGAGCCCCCGGCCGACGCATCGCTGACGGGTCTGCCCAACGTCAACGTCACCCCGCACCTGGGCGCTTCAACCGCTGAAGCACAGGAGAAGGCCGGCGTTTCGGTTGCGAAGTCGGTTCGTCTCGCACTCGCGGGCGACCTGGTTCCCGACGCTGTCAACGTTGCCGGTGGCGTCATCGACGAATACGTGCGCCCCGGTCTGCCCCTCACCGAGAAGCTGGGCCAGGTCTTCGCTGGTCTCGCAGCCGGCCCGATCGCGTCACTCGACATCGAGGTACACGGCGAACTGGGCGAGCGCAACGTTGAAGCACTGCGTCTTGCAGCACTCAAGGGCGTGTTCTCAAAGGTCGTCAGCGATCCCGTGTCATACGTGAACGCACCGCTGATCGCTGAACAGCGCGGCGTTGAAGTACGGTTCTCAAAGGACACCGTCTCAGAGAGCTACCGCAACGTGATTACGCTGCGCGGTTCACTCACCGACGGCACCACGGTGTCGGTATCGGGCACGCTGACCGGCCCGAAGCAGGTCGAGAAGATCGTTGAGGTGAACGGCTACGAGGTTGAGCTGGCCATCCCCGCGCACCTGCTCGTGTTTAGCTACACGGATCGCCCGGGCATCGTCGCCGCATACGGTGGCATCCTCGGCGAGGCCGGCGTGAACATTGCTGGCCTGCAGATCGCTCGCGATCAGAAGAAGGGCACCGCGCTGTCGGTGCTCGCCGTTGACGCTCCCGTCGATGAGGCACTCATTGGCGCGCTGAGCGAGGCCATTGGCGCCGACCGTCTCTGCACGATTGACGTTGACGCCCAGTAGTCTTCGTTGACGAACCGACGCCGCCGCCCAGTGGAAGCTGGGCGGCGGCGTTGTGGTATCTGGGTGGGCGGCCCGGCGCGAGGGAAGAATCGCACACTCACGCCAATTTTGCGGGCCCACGGTGATAGCCTGGATGAGTGGGCATGCGCCCACAACCTCAGAATATGAGCGCGCAGGTGGCGGGCTGGTCTTCGGTGGTGGATTCCTCTGCAGTGCGCAAGCTACAGAGTGGCCTTCTACTGAACATCAGCAGTGCGGCACTCGCAACACCCTGCCGCGCGCTCACTCGAATAAAGGAGTACCCATGGAGGGTCCTGAAATCAAGTTCGCCGAGGCCGTTCTCGATAACGGTCGTTTCGGAAAGCGTACGATCCGTTTCGAGGCCGGTCGCCTCGCACAGCAGGCACAGGGCGCGGTTGCCGCGTACCTCGACGAGGAGACCATGCTCCTCTCGGCAACGAGCGCGTCGAAGAACCCGAAGGACCACTTCGATTTCTTCCCGCTGACCGTTGACGTTGAAGAGCGTTCATACGCCGCAGGCAAGATCCCCGGCTCGTTCTTCCGCCGCGAGGGCCGCCCGTCAACCGACGCGATCCTCGTGTGCCGTCTGATCGACCGCCCCCTGCGCCCGTCATTCGTGACCGGCCTGCGTAACGAAGTTCAGATCGTTATCACGGTGCTGTCGATCGCCCCCGGCGAGTACTACGACGCACTCGCAATTAACGCTGCCAGCGCTTCGACCCAGATCTCGGGTCTGCCGTTCTCTGGCCCCATCGCCGGTGTGCGCCTCGCGCTGATCCCCGGTTCGGGTGCCAACGCTGACCAGTGGGTCGCGTTCCCCAACTCAGAGCAGGTTAAGGACGCAGTCTTCGACCTCATGGTTGCTGGCCGCGTCATCACCAAGGCTGACGGAACTGAAGACGTCGCCATCATGATGGTTGAGGCTGAGGCTACCGAGGGTTCATGGAACCTCATCAAGGCTGGCGCTGTGAAGCCCGACGAGACCGTCGTGGCACAGGGCCTGGAGGCTGCAAAGCCGTTCCTTACCCAGCTGGTGAAGGCACAGGCTGAGCTTGCTGCTCAGTCGGCCAAGGCTGTGCAGGAGTACCCCGTATTCCTGCCCTACACCGATGAGGCATACGCCGCAGTTGAGGCGCTCTCAGAAGCTGAGCTCACCAAGGTCTACCAGATCGCTGGCAAGCAGGAGCGCCAGGATGCTGACGACGCGCTGAAGTCAAGCGTGAAGGAAGCCATCTCGGCCAAGATCGCCGCTGGCGAGCTTTCCGCAGATGTTGAGGGCCAGGTATCGGCTGCATACAAGTCGGTCACCAAGAAGGTTGTTCGCGGTCGTATCCTCTCTGAGGGCACCCGCATGGACGGCCGTGGCCTGCGCGACATCCGCGCGCTCGACGCAGAGGTGCAGGTTATCCCTCGCGTACACGGCTCGGCTATCTTCCAGCGCGGCGAGACCCAGATCATGGGTGTCTCCACGCTGAACATGCTGAAGCTTGAGCAGCAGATCGACTCGCTGTCGCCCACGACCAGCAAGCGTTACATGCACCACTACAACTTCCCGCCCTACTCGACTGGTGAGACGGGCCGCGTTGGCAGCCCCAAGCGCCGCGAGATCGGTCACGGCTTCCTGGCCGAGCGTGCGCTCGTGCCCGTGCTGCCCAGCCGCGAGGAGTTCCCCTACGCGATCCGTCAGGTATCTGAGGCGCTCAGCTCGAACGGTTCGACCTCGATGGGCTCCGTTTGCGCGTCCACGCTGTCGCTGCTCAACGCTGGTGTGCCGCTGCGCGCTCCCGTCGCAGGTATCGCTATGGGTCTCGTCTCTGACGAGCTCAACGGTGAAACCCGCTACGCAACGCTCACCGACATCCTGGGTGCAGAAGACGCGCTCGGCGACATGGACTTCAAGGTTGCAGGAACCTCTGAGTTCGTGACCGCACTGCAGCTCGACACCAAGCTCGACGGTATCCCCTCGGATATCCTCGCAGCGGCACTGTCGCAGGCAAAGGAGGCTCGTGCAACGATCCTCGGTGTGCTGAACCAGGCAATCGACACCCCCGACGAGATGGCTCCCACGGCGCCTCGCGTCATCACGGTGAACATTCCCGTCGACAAGATCGGCGAGCTGATCGGCCCCAAGGGCAAGACGATCAACGGTATCCAGGACACCACGGGTGCCGACATCTCGATCGATGACGACGGAACCGTCTACATCGGTGCGGTTGACGGTCCTTCGGCTGAGGCAGCTCGCGCGCAGGTCAACGCGATCGCCAACCCGCAGAACCCCGAGGTCGGCGAGCAGTACCTCGGTACTGTCGTGAAGAACGCGGCCTTCGGCTCGTTCATCTCGCTGCTGCCCGGCAAGGACGGCCTGCTGCACATCTCCGAGGTTCGCAAGATCGTCGGCGGCAAGCGCATCGAGTCGGTAGACGAGGTGCTCTCGGTTGGCCAGAAGGTGCTCGTCAAGATCACCAAGGTCGACGACCGCGGCAAGCTCTCGCTCGAGCCCGTACTCGAGGAGCAGGCTGCTGACGCTCCTGCTGCTGAGGCGGCTGCCGAGTAATTTCGGTAGTTTGATCCGGATCGCGCCCGGCATCACCCTTATGGGCGATGCCGGGCGCTTTCTTGTCTGCGGGAACGACGAAGCCTCAGCCGACCGCCACTAGGCTGGAGGAATGCGTGAACCGATTCTCTTGCCCCTAGACCAGGCCGAACTCGCAGTCGATCTCAGCGGCAGCCTGATGCGCCGCACGGTCCACCCGAGTGGGCTGCGTGTACTGACCGAGCATATGCCCAGTGCACGAAGCGCCACGATCGGATTCTGGGTGGGAGTGGGCTCCCGCGATGAGCAGGCCGAACGCGATGACGCCCCGGGCAGCCTGGGCTCCACCCACTTCCTCGAGCACCTGCTGTTTAAGGGCACGCCCACGCGCGACGCCTATGAAATTGCGACCAGTTTCGACCGCATCGGCGCCGAGCACAACGCGCTCACGGCCAAGGAATACACCTGCTACTACGCCAAGGTGCGCGACGTTGACCTGCCGATGTCGGTGACGGTGCTCGCGGATATGGTGACGAACTCGGTGCTCGACGAAGAAGAGTTCGAGAACGAACGCGGCGTGATCCTCGAAGAAATCGCGATGGCGGCAGATGACCTCGCCGACGTGGCGAGCGAGAGCCTGTTCGAAGAGGTGCTCAAGGATCACCCGCTGGGGCGCCCCATTGGCGGCCTGCCCGAAACCATTAAGGGTGCGCGCCGCGACGACGTCGATCGTCACTACCGCAACACCTACGACCCGTCGACGCTCGTGGTTACCGCCGCGGGCGCCGTCGATCACGACTGGCTTGTCGCACAGGTGGTCGCGGCCCTCAACGCGTCGCCCGAGGAGCGCTGGCACACCGACCGTGAGGCCCTGCCCGTGCGCCGTGGCCAGGCCCACGTTGACGCGATTCCCAATGTGCTCGCAACGGGCGCGACAGCAGCCGCACCCGGCACGCTGACCGCCCCGCGCGTGTGCGTCACCGAACGCCCGAGCGAACAGATCAACCTGATGATCGGCGCGAACGGGCTGCGCGCCAACGACCCGCGCCGCTTCGCATTCGGCATCATGAACTCGGTGCTCGGCGGTGGCATGTCGAGTCGCCTGTTCCAAGAGATTCGTGAGAAGCGGGGGCTCGCCTACACGGCGTACTCGTTTGGTGCGAGCTACTCAGACGCTGGCCTCTTTGGGATCTACGCGGGCATGGCCCCCGAAAAGGCCTCAGAGGTGCTCAAGCTGAGCCTGCTCGAGCTGCAGAAGATCGCCGACTCGGGCATCACGGCAGAAGAGCACGAGGGAGCACTCGGCCAGATCGCAGGCTCCTCAGCGCTCGCCCTCGAAGATTCTGAGACGCGCATGGGCCGCCTCGCCCGCGCCGAGCTGGGCGCCGGTGAGCTGTGGGATCTAGACAGCTCGCTGACGCGATACACCTCGGTGACTCCGGCCGAGATCACGGCCATCGCCGCTGAGATCGCTGCGCGCCCCATGACCGTCGTCGCGGTCGGCGACGTCTCACGGGCGGGTACCTTAGAAGCATGAACGTACGCGTAGCAGTCGCGGGGGCCACCGGTCGCCTGGGAACATTGGTCTGCCAGGTCGTCGAAGAGACGCCCGGCTTCGAACTGGTTGCGCGGTTGCGCAGCACCTCGGCACCCGAGGAAGGCGCGACGGCCGACGTGCTCGTCGACGTGAGTCACCCCGAGGCCTCGGCCGCCATTGTGGCCCGGGCGATCGAGCGCGGCCAGCGCGTGATCGTGGGCACGAGCGGCTGGTCGGCCGACCGGCTCGCGGTGCTCGAGGCGAGCCTTGCCGAACGCCCCGGATCCGGAGCCATCGTCGTACCCAACTTCTCGCTGGGATCGGTGCTCGGCACCGCACTTGCACGCATCGCCGCGCCCTACTTCGATGCGGCCGAAATCATCGAGGCGCACCACCCGCACAAGGTGGATTCGCCCTCGGGCACCGCGGTGCGCACCGCCGAATTGATGGCTGAGGCGCGCGCTGCGAAGGGCCTCGGTCCGATCGAGGCGCCGTTCGCCGAGCAGCCCGCGCGCGGTGAGTTGATTGCCGGGATTCCGGTGCACAGCCTGCGTCTCGCGGGCGTGGTCGCGAAACAAGAGGTGCGCTTCGGCGGCCCCGGTGAGGTGCTGACCGTGACCCACGACACCCACTCCAATGAGGCGTACCGCGCCGGCATTCGCGCCGCGCTCACTGCGGCCGCGGGGTGCGAGGGGCTCACCGTCGGCCTCGACGCGCTGCTCGGCCTCGGGGGAGCGACCGCATGACCGCCCGGGTACGCGCGCTGCTGGGAGTCGCGTTGATGAGCGTGCTGCTCGTGCTCTATTTCGTGTTCACGGGGGTGCGCGCCGTCGGGCTGCTCGCCACGGGGGGCGTGATTCCGATCGTCATGGGGTTGGCGATGCTGATCCTGCCGTTGATCGGCGTGTGGGCGCTGCTGCGTGAGCTGCAGTTCGGCCGCCAGTCGACGGCGCTCGTCGACCAGCTCGACGCCGATGGAGCCCTGCCCGAGGAGATTGCGGCCGCACGCGAGGCTGGCACGCGACCCGATCGCGATGTGCTCGACGCGGCTTTCGGGCGCTACAAGGCTGAGGCCGAAGCTGCGCCGGATCGCTGGCAGTCGTGGTTGCGCCTGGGGCTGATGTATGACGCGTGCGGCGACCGAAAGCGTGCCCGTGCAGCAATTCGACAAGCGATTTCGGTGAATCTGGCGTAGATTCTGCGGTTATCATTGGTTGATTAGATTTTTGATACCGCGCTACATAGAATCGTGCCCGAAGCGAATGATGCGCGTCTGCCGAAGCTGGGAGACGCAAACTTCGCTCTCGCTCTGAAGCATACGTGCGCAATGGCGTGCCAGAAAGTATGAGAGTCACATGGCAAAATACGACCTCAATTCCGCAAACCCGGTGACGCGAACGCTCGATTCGCACACCGGCATCAGCAAAAAGGGTTTGCCCTCGGGCACCGTCGGCGTACTCGGAGCGCTCGTCATCGGGCTATCGACCTGCGCCCCCGCGTACACGCTCACGGCGGCCGTTGGGCCGGCCGCGAGCGAGGTGGGCTACCAGACGCCCGCGATCTTCCTCATGGGCTTCATTCCCATGCTGCTGGTCGCCCTTGGCTACCGCGCACTGAACGCGGCTATGCCCGACTCTGGCACCTCATTTACCTGGGCGACGCGCGCGTTCGGCCCGTGGATCGGTTGGATGGCCGGCTGGGGGCTGATCGCCGCAACGGTGCTCGTGCTCTCGAACCTCGCGGGCATCGCGGTCGAGTTCCTCTTCCAATCCCTCAGTATCGTGATGAATGATCCGGCGATCGCCGAGCTCTCTGACAACAGGATCATCAACATTTTGGTGTGCCTCGCGTTTATGGCGCTCGCCACGTTCATCTCGTACCGGGGCATGACCTCGACGAAGATCTTCCAGTACATCACCGTGGCCTTCCAGATGGCCATTTTGATCTGGTTCATCGTGGCGATGTTTGTGGGCGCCGCCGATCCCGCCAACGAAGCGGGCCGCATGCCCGAACTCTCATGGTTCAACCCGCTCGAGGTCGACAGCGTGAGCGCGTTCGCCGCCGGTATCGCCGTCTCGATTTTCGTGTACTGGGGCTGGGACACCATCCTCACCATGGGCGAAGAAACGAAGCCATCGAAGGGGCGCCTCTCAACCGAGAGCAAGGCCGCGATGATTCTCGTGGGCATTCTCGTGGTGCTGTACGTCGGCACCGCCACGGCCACCGTTGCTTACGCCGGCCTCGGCGACACTGGCACCGGCCTCAACAACTCGGCCATTGCCGAGAACGTGTTTGCCGCACTCGCGCACCCGGTGATGGGGCCTGCCGCGATTATGCTGTCGCTCGCGATTTTGGTCAGCGCGCTTGCCTCGATTAACTCGACCGCGATCTCACCCGCCCGCACACTGCTGGCGATGGCGCACTACGGTGCCGTGCCGCAGGCGATCAAGAAGATTCACCCCAAGTACAAGTCACCTCACGTCGCCCTGATGCTGTCATCGATCGTGGCGTCGGTGTTCTATGCCGTGATGCGCTTCATCAGCGAGGACGTGCTGTGGGACACGATCACCGCGCTGGGCATGATGGTGTGCTTCTACTACGGCATTACGGCGCTCGCGAGCCCGTGGTACTTCCGCAAGACCGCATTCAAGGAGGGGGCAGGCGCCGTCTTCTCGAAGATCGTGCTGCCGGGTATCGGTGGTCTGCTGCTGCTCGTCGTGTTCGTGCAGACCACGGTCGACAGCATGAACCCCGATTTTGGCTCGGGGAGCAACATTGCAGGTGTCGGTCTCGTCGGCGTGATTGGCGTGGTCGTGCTCGGCCTGGGTGTCGTGCTCATGCTCGTGCAGGCTAAGAAGGCGCCCGCGTTCTTCAGGGGCGATGTGCTTTCACGCGCCGACGCCTCATCTGACACCGCGTCGATGCCCGTGTTCGATGATGGGCTCGGTTCGTAAGTAGCTCGCAGCTCGCAGCCCGCGACCCGCAATTCGCGACCCGTAGCGTCGCTGCTGTGAATCCGCCCCGCGGTGTTTGCCCGAGATACTCGGGCCAACAGCGCGGGGCGGATTGTTGCGTTTACGCTTGCAGCTAGCCCGGGCACACATGCTCAGCCCGCGGGGTAAACTGGGGGCGTGACTACACGCGAGATTCAGACCCCGTACGAAGACCTGCTGCGCGAGGTTCTCGAGCACGGCACCCCGAAATCCGACCGCACAGGAACCGGCACACGCAGCCTGTTCGGCCGTCAGATCAGGTTCGACCTCGCAGAGTCGTTTCCGCTCATCACCACGAAGCGCGTGCACTTCAAATCTGTCGCGGTTGAGCTGCTGTGGTTCTTGCGCGGCGAAGGAAACGTGGCGTACCTGCGCGAGAATGGCGTAACGATCTGGGATGAGTGGGCCGATGAGGCCGGCGACCTCGGCCCCGTCTACGGTGTGCAGTGGCGCTCATGGCCGAAGCCTGATGGCCAGCACGTCGACCAGATTTCACAGGTGATCTCGCAGATCAAGGAGAACCCTGATTCGCGCCGACTGATCGTGTCTGCCTGGAACGTTGCCGATCTCGAAGAGATGGCGCTCGCTCCCTGCCACGCGTTCTTCCAGTTCTACGTCGCAGACGGCAAGCTCTCGTGCCAGCTCTACCAGCGCTCGGCCGACATGTTCCTCGGTGTGCCCTTCAACATTGCCTCATACGCCATGCTGACGCAGATGGTGGCCGAACAGGCCGGGCTCGAGCTCGGTGAGTTCGTGTGGACGGGTGGCGACTGCCACATCTACGACAACCACGTCGAGCAGGTCGAACGACAGCTCGCGCGCGAGCCGTTCCCGTACCCGAGCCTGAAGATCGCCCCCCGCGATTCAATCTTCGACTATGAACTCTCAGACTTCGAGGTCGTCGGCTACGAGCACCACCCCGGGATTAAAGCCCCGGTCGCGATCTAGGCCGGGCGCTGTGACAGACACCGCGGCACACACCGTGGCCAGCCCCGTGGCACGCATCGGGCTCGGGCTCATCTGGGCAGAAGCGCGCGGGGGAGTGATCGGCAAAGCCGGCACGATGCCGTGGCATCTGCCCGAGGATCTCGCGCACTTCAAGCGCACGACTCTGGGGGCACCCGTGATCATGGGGCGCCGCACCTGGGAGTCCCTGCCCGAGCGCGTGCGGCCCCTGCCCGGGCGCCCCAACATCGTGGTTACCCGCAACGGTGAGTATGAGGCCCCCGGAGCCACCGTGGTGTCATCGGTTGCCGCGGGAATGGCAGCGGCCGCCGAATGCGTTGCCGCTGAAGTACCGGCCGAGGCATCAGCAGAAGCATCAGCCGAGACCGGCACCGTGTGGAACATTGGCGGCGCCGAACTTTTTCACGCCTCAATGGACAGCGCGACCGAGCTCGTGGTGACCCGCATCGAGGCCGATATTGAGGGCGCAGATACCTTCGCGCCCGCGATCGGACCCGAATGGACACTTGCGTCGCGCGGCGACCTGCAGCGGTCATCGACCGGTCTGGAATTTCGCATCGAACGCTGGGTGAAGCTCAGCTGAAGGCCTCGAGCGCTCGTACGAACGTCATTTGTTCAGGCAAAGTGCGAGAGCTTCATGTGTGCCTGAGCAAAGAAGTTCGCGCGGGTACGGTAGCCTATACGGGTGGCTACTCATGAGAATCCTTTTGGACAAGTACTTGTCGCGCTCGTCACGCCTTTTCAGGCTGACGGTGAGGTCGATTGGGCTGCCACAGAGAAGCATATAGACGAGTGCATTAACAACGGTGCCGATGGCATCGTTGTGACGGGTACGACGGGTGAAACCAGTACGCTGACTGACCCCGAGAAGATCAAACTCGTCGAGGTTGCAAAGTCGGTTTCTGCTGGCCGTGCGAAGATCATCACGGGTGGCGGCTCGAACGAGACCGCGCACGCGATTGAGCTGTACAAGGCCAGCGAAAAGGCTGGCGCCGACGGCGTGATGATCGTGACCCCGTACTACAACAAGCCGACGCAGGCGGGGCTGCTGACGCACTTCCGTATGGTGGCTGACGCCACCGACCTCCCCGTGATTTTGTATGACATCCCGGGGCGCACGGGTGTGCCGATTGCCTACGAGACGATGCTGCGACTGGCCAAGCACCCCAACATCCTTGCAGTCAAGGATGCCAAGGGTGATTTCAGTCAGGTCAGCCGTGTGCTGAACCAGACCGACCTGATGTACTTTTCGGGCGACGATGCGAACGTGCTGCCGCACCTCGCCATTGGCGCCACGGGATTGATTGGAGTCACCGCGAACGTTGCGGCTGCTCCGTACCGCGCAATTATGGACGCGGTGAATGCTGGAGACCTGACCACAGCGCGTCTGGCCCACCAGCAGTTGGAACCGCTCGTGCGGGCCGTGATGACTCACGTGCCTGGCACCGTAGCGGCGAAGTACATTCTTCACGGCCTCGGCCGTATCGGCAGCCCGCGTGTACGGCTGCCACTTGTTGGCCCGGAAGAGTGGGAGGCCGCCCTCATTGAGGACGAGCTCGCACTGGTGAAGAACCTTCCTGGCGTCGACCTTTCAAACTTCAGGCCGGACCGCAATGCGGCTGCCGGCGGTGCCCTGCCCCAGATCGCAGGCACCACCCGCTAAATAACAGGAGGCCCCGTGCCCAACCCCCCTTACGCCCCTCCCGCTCTCGCGAAGGGCACCCTCCGCGTCACACCCCTGGGTGGACTCGGAGAGGTAGGCCGCAACATGACGGTCTACGAAATCAACGGGAAACTGCTGATCGTCGACTGCGGCGTTCTGTTCCCCGAGGAGCACCAGCCCGGTGTAGACCTCATCCTCCCCGATATCTCGAAGCTCGAAAAGCGCCTCAGTGACATCGTGGCGGTTGTATTGACCCACGGCCACGAAGACCACATCGGTGGCGTGCCGTACCTGCTGAAGATGCGTGAAGACATTCCGCTCATCGGCTCAAAGCTGACCCTTGCGTTCGTTGAGGCCAAGCTGAAGGAACACCGCATTCGCCCCAAGACCCACGTGGTCACCGAGGGCGACCGCGTGAACTATGGACCCTTCGACCTCGAGTTCATCGCCGTAAACCACTCGATCCCCGATGCGCTGGCTGTCGCCATTCGCACCGAGGCCGGTCTGGTCATTGGCACCGGTGACTTCAAGATGGATCAGCTGCCGCTCGACGGCCGCATCACCGACCTGCGCGCATTCGCACGCCTCGGCGAAGAGGGCGTAGACCTCTTCATGACCGACTCGACGAACGCTGACGTACCCGGGTTCACCTCACCCGAGAAGAACATCGGCCCCGTCATTGAGCAGGTCATCGGCCGCACCAAGGGCAAGGTCGTCGTCGCGAGCTTCTCGAGCCACGTTCACCGTGTGCAGCAGGTACTCGACGCCGCCCACGCCAACGGCCGCCGCGTCGTGCTGCTGGGCCGTTCGATGGTGCGCAACATGAAGATCGCTGCAGACCTCGGCTACCTCACGGTGCCCGAGGGCGTGCTGGTTGAACTCAAGAAGAGCAACGACATTCCCGATCACCGCATCGTGTACATGTCGACCGGTTCACAGGGTGAGCCGATGGCTGTGCTCAGCCGCATGGTCAACCGCGAGCACCAGATCGAGGTCGGCGAAGACGACACCGTGATCCTCGCCTCGAGCCTGATCCCCGGTAACGAGACCAGCGTCTACCGCATCATCGATGGCCTGATCAAGCTCGGCGCTAACGTCGTGCACAAGGGCAACGCCAAGGTGCACGTCTCGGGCCACGCTTCGGCCGGCGAGCTGCTCTACTGCTACAACATCGTGCGCCCCAAGAACGTGATGCCGATTCACGGTGAGCACCGCATGCTCGTCGCGAACGCTGCGCTCGCCATTGAGACCGGTGTGCCGCAGAACCGCACCGTGATCGCCGAAAACGGCACCGTGGTCGACCTCGTCGACGGCGTTGCACGCCCGGTCGGTCAGATCGAAATCGATTACATCTACGTTGACGGCAAGAGCGTCGGCCGGGTTACCGACGACGACCTGCGCGACCGCCGCACGCTGGCTGAAGAAGGCTTCATCTCGGTTGTGACCGTTGTGGAGACCACGCTCGGCCAGATCGTTTCGGGCCCCGAGATCCACGCCAAGGGCGTCGCCGAAGACATTCGCGTCTACGACAAGATCAAGCCGCAGATCGCTAAGGCGCTCGAGGATGCCATGAAGGACGGCGTCACCGATCGTCGCGGCCTGCAGCAGGTCGTACGCCGCACCGTAGGTCGGTGGGTTGGAACGAAGCTGCGTCGCAAGGCCATGATCGTTCCTGTCGTGGTGGTGGTGTAACGAGTGAACCGGATTCCCGGTATAGCCGGGGGGAGCGGAGTGGGCGAGATGTTTGCCCGCTCCGCCACCCCGGCTGAGGTCGCATCGTGGGATGAGCTCATTGCGAGCAACCCCGGTGGCGGCGAAGTCTGGATGGGCGAGAGCTATCTCGCCCTCAAACGTGACGAGGGTCGCTACATCGATCACCGTGTGATCGTCGAACGACCCGGAAAGTGCCCGATCGCCGTTGGCGTGCTCGCGAAGCGCGTGCCGCTGCTGGGCGAGTGGTGGCACCTGCCTGCCGGCCCGGCCGGCGATGACCTTGAGACAGTTCTCGCGGTCACGTCTGCCGTGGCCAGCCACGCGCGCAAGCGCGGCGCCTTCCTCGTGAAGATCGAGCCGAGGCTCGCGGTTGCCGCGCACCCCGGTATCGCAGACGCGATCCGGAGCCGCGGTTTCATTGACACCGTGCGCGTGATTCCGAACCCGTCGACTGTGCTGGTTTCGGTGGCGACCGAGGCTGCTCCGGGAAGTGAGGCTGCTCAGGCCGAGCTGCTCGCGAGCCTCGGTAAGAAGGCGCGCAACTCGATCAATCGCGCCAAGCGCGATGGCATCGTGGTGACGCGCGCTGACGCCACCGATGCCGATTGTGCAGCGCTCTACGCGCTGCTCGAGGAGACCGCCGAGGGCCGTTTTGTGCTGCGCAGTGAGCAGTATTATCGCGAGTTTTGGCAGCGGTTTCAGCGGCGCGGTGACGGTCAGGTATTTCTCGCCCATCGTGACGGTGAGCTCGTTGCCGGCGCATTCGCCATGGGCCTCGGCGCTAAAACGACCTACAAAGACGGCGCCTCAGTGCGCGCGAAATCAGGGTACGGCGCCTCGCACGCCCTGCAGTGGGAAGTGCTGTGCTGGGCCAATGAGCGCGGTGCGTCAGTGCACGACCTGTGCGGTGCGCCGCCCGCTGACCGCGCCGACGACAAAACCCACCCGCTGCACGGCGTGGGCCAGTTCAAGCGCTCATTTTCACCCGAGATCACCGATTATCCCGGGGCATTCGACCTGCCGCTCAACCCCCGTGCCTACGCGCTGTGGACCAAGCTGGGCGACCGTGTGATGCGACGTTTGTCGCTCGCGCGCTGGAAGGACCCGTACTACTAATGGCCGCTGGAATTATGCGCGCGAGCGCCCTCATGGCCTCGGGCACGATGGTGTCGCGCATCCTGGGGCTCGCGAAAGCGATGCTGCTCATGTACGCGATCGGCGCGGTGTCTTCGCGCTCGGCCGATGCGTTCGCGAGCGGCAACCTGCTGCCCAACACGCTCTACATGATCTTGTTGGGCGGCATGCTCAACGCGGTGCTCGTGCCGCAGATCGTGAAGGCCGCCCAGAACGCCGATGGCGGGGCCGGGTACATCAACAAGATCCTCACGCTGATCTCGTCGATTCTGTTTGGCGTCACCGTGATCGCAATGATTGCCGCGCCGTGGATCGTGAAGCTCACGGTGCTCGACTGGGAGGGGCCGCAGCTCGCCCTCGCCACCGCGTTCGCGTACTGGTGCCTGCCGCAGATCGTGTTCTACGGGCTCTACACCGTGCTCGGCGAGGTGCTGAACGCGAAGAGTATCTTTGGGCCCTTCACCTGGGCCCCCGTGCTGAACAACGTCATCGGTATCGCCGGCATTATCGTGTTTATCGCGATGTTTGGGGCTGATCCCGAGGGCACCCGCTCGGTGCTCGACTGGAATGCGCTCTCGATTGGCGTGCTCGCTGGCACGGCCACGCTGGGCGTGGTGGCCCAGGCGCTGATTCTGTTTTGGGCCTGGCGCAAGGCGGGCATTCGCTTTCGGCCTGACTTCACCTGGAAGGGCATGGGCCTCGGCCACACTGCCCGCATTGCCGGCTGGAGCCTCGCCACCATCACGGTGATGCAGCTCGGCGGCCTGATCACGAACAACATCGTGGCGATCGGCACGGGCCACGGCCCGTCGGTGAGCGCCATGCAAACCGTGTGGCTGATCTTCATGATGCCGCACTCGGTGATCGCGGTATCGCTCGCAACCGCCTACTTCACGCGTTTGTCTGAGTGGGGCCAAACGAAGCGCATGACCGAGTTCGTCGTTGATTTCTCGGCGTCGGCCCGCCAGATCGCGCTCGTCATGGTGTTCGCCGCGGTCGCACTGTTTGCCGCGGCCCCTTACGTCTCGCGCATCATCAACTTTGGTGCCACCGAGCTGCAGGTTGATCAGTTCGCACACGCACTGCAGGCGTACACGGTGAGCCTCGCGGCCTACAGCGTGCTGTTCGTGGTGCAGCGGGCGTTCTACGCTCTCTCTGACACGCGCACCCCGTTCATTTTCACGACCATTCAGATGGCCATTGTGATCGCGCTGTCGGTGCCGCTGATCTGGGCCCCCAAGGCGCAGATCGGCATGCTGTTTGCGCTCGTGTGGTCGGGTGCGACCATTATTCAGGCCGTGATTGCGACCTTGTTGCTGCGGCGTAAGATCGGCGCCATCGACGGCCGACGCCTGCTGCAGAGCCTCGTGCGGTTTGCGCTCGCGGGGATTCCGGCGCTCGTGCTCGGCCTCGTTGCCGCGTGGGGTCTTGGCGTGCTCGTACCGAACGCCGACGCCCTGCTCGCCATTGTTTTTGCTGCGATTATCGCGGTCGTTGTGACCGTCGTATATGTGGTGTGCTTGCGCCTGCTGCGCTCACCCGAACTCGCTGAACTTACGGGGTTTGTTTCCCGCAAACTTGGAAGGAACCGACCGTGACTCTCACTGTGACTCCCTGCACGGATCGCGCCCACTGGGATGCGACCGTCAAGCGCCTCGGCGGCCACCCGCTGCAGCTGTGGGGCTGGGGCGATCTCAAATCTGCCCACCGTTGGAGCGCCGAACGCGTGCTCGTGACCGACGACGCCGGCACCGAAGTTGGCGCATGCCAGCTGCTCACGCGCAAGCTCCCCGCGCCCCTGGGTGGCTTCGTGTACGCTCCCCGCGGCCCGGTCGTGGCCAGGGATGCCGGGGATCCGGATCGCCCAGCGTCATCACCCTCGCCCGCCGAGGTCGCTGACGCCGTAGCCGGGTACGTGCGCGGCTCGCGCCGCGCCGTGGCCGTCTCGATCGAACCCGATGAAGATGAGGGCGCGTTCGGTGTGAGCGCCGCGTGGCGCGAGGCCAAGACCCCCGTGCTGCCCGCCCGCACCCTGATCCTCGATCTGCGCAAGAGCGAGGACGAGCTGATCGGCGATATGTCGAAGAAGCACCGTCAGTACGTGCGCAAATCAGGGCGCGAAGAATCGCTTGAGATTCGCCCCGTTGAGACGCTGGCGCAGCTCGAAGAATGCCTCGACGTGTACCACGCGACCAGCGAGCGCGCCGATTTCGGCCTGCACGAGGACTCGTACTACCGCGATGCGTTCACGATGCTCGGCGACGATAGCCCGGTATGGGCGGCGTACGTCGAGGGCAAGGTTGTGGCGTTCTTGTTTATGGCGAAGAGCGAGCGCACCGCGTTCGAGCTCTACGGCGGCATGAACGACGTGGGGCAGCGGTTGCGCGCCAACTACGCCCTGAAGTGGCACGTGATTCGCGAGATGAAGCAGCAGGGCATCACCCGCTACGACTTCGGCGGCCTGATCAATGACGGCGTCACCACCTTTAAGAAGGGCTGGGCCTCACACGAGAACCTGCTCGCAGGTTCGTGGGACCGCCCGGGCCCGGGCTACCTCGTGTGGACCGAGGGTCTGCCGCTCGCCAAAAAGGTTGTGCGCGCGCTGCGCAAGAAGTAACACGCGCACCCCTTCGAAGCCCGGGCGGGCGGCAAATCCCTGTGTTTGGGGGCTGCCTCGCCCGGGTTTCTGCCGTTCTCGGAGCGTCAGCTAGCGAATGTCGGTAGTCGAACGTACCCTCGAATTATGGCCAGCAAAACTCCGTCGCGCGATAAAACGGGCAAGACTGACGCGCGAGGCTCTCGCGCGGCGTCGTCCCGTGGATCCGCGAGGACGAAGGTCCTCGCACAGCCCTCCACTGAGAATGGGTTCGTGCGTGCATGGCAGGGGCTTGCCCACGGGGTCGGCGGGGCAGCTCGTGCCTTCCGCACCGCTCCGATCGCCCCCGAAGATCGGCGCGACGGGTTTCCCCTCGTGCTCGTGCTGCTCGCGATCGTGGGAGCGGTGGTCGAGTGGTTCTTCATCGGGCAGACCGTGGCCGTGCAGCTCGACGCCTGGTCGTTCGGCGGGCTCTTTGGGCGTGTAGCGTTCGGATTTCCGATCATTATGATCGGGTTCGCGATGTGGCTGTTCAACCACCCCTCGAGTATTAACGACAACCGGCGCATCGGCATTGGGCTGTTTCTCGCGATTATGAGCGTCGCAGGCCTGACTCATATTTACGGCGGCACCCCCGAGCCGCAGCAGGGCATGCCCGCCCTGGCTCAGGCCGGGGGACTGCTCGGCTGGATGGTCGGCACACCGCTGTATGCGCTCACCATTTGGGTGGCCGTGCCGGTGCTGTCACTGCTGCTGCTGATGTCGCTGTTGATTGTCACCAAGACGCCCCCGAGCCGCATCGGTCGGCGCATGAAAGAGGCGTACGCGTTTCTCTTTGGCGTCATCGAACCCGAAGAAGAACCCGCCCCTGCTGAAACGAAGCGTGAGAAGCGCGAGAAGCGGGCGCGCGAGAACCAGACGCCGCTGTTCGACCTCGAAAAAGAAGAAGCCGAGCCGGGCGCGCTGCCGTGGTGGCGCCGCAACTCATCGGGCCGCGAAGAAGCACCCGATTATGCCGTCGACCCCAACGCATTGGATTCAGCGCTCGCAAGCACCCCTGAAGAGGCAGCCGAGGGCGCCTTTGACAGTGCCTTCGATGACGCTCCCGCCGCGGCTGATGACGTGCGCACGAGCGTGCTCGATTACGGGGCAACGGCTGCAACCGATGTCTTCCCGGCCGATCTGTTCGACTCGCTCGACCACGCTGAGGCCGCCGTCGCGGCAGCGGGCATCAGCGGGGTAACCCCGGCTTCAGGCCTGGGTGATGATTCATGGGACGACTTCTCGGAGCCAGCGGTGGCGGCCCCCGCCATTGTTGAGCCCCCGGCCGTCACCACCCAGTTTGCGGTCGCCCCCGCGCATGACCCCGCCGCAGCGCACGAGTACCATCTGCCCGATCAGATGACGCTCTCTGAGGGGCCGACGCCCAAGAAGCACACCGACGCCAACGACGCGATTATGGCGTCGCTGGCGCGCGTGTTCGAAGAGTTTAAGGTTGACGCCCGGGTCTCTGGCTTCTCGCGCGGCCCGACGGTGACGCAGTACGAGGTCGAGCTCGGCCCCGGCGTCAAGGTTGAGAAGGTCACGGCCCTCTCGAAGAACCTGTCGTATGCGGTCGCCTCGAACGAGGTGCGCATCCTGTCGCCGATTCCTGGCAAGAGCGCCATCGGTATCGAGATCCCCAATAAGGATCGCGAGAACGTCGCGCTCGGCGATGTGCTGCGCTCGCACCGGGCCCAGCGCAGCACCCACCCCATGACCATTGGTGTGGGCAAAGATGTGAAGGGCGGGTTCGTCGTTGCGAACCTCGCCAAGATGCCCCACCTGCTCGTGGCCGGCGCCACTGGCTCGGGTAAATCGAGCTTTATTAACTCGATGATCACGAGCATCCTGATGCGGGCTACCCCCGAGCAAGTGCGCATGGTATTGGTTGACCCCAAGCGCGTGGAGCTTACCGTCTACCAGGGTGTGCCGCACCTGATCACCCCCATCATCACGAACGCCAAGAAAGCAGCCGAAGCGCTGCAGTGGGTCGTGAAAGAGATGGACATGCGGTACGACGACCTCGCAAGCTTCGGCTTCAGGCACATCGATGACTTTAACGACGCCGTGCGCTCGGGCAGCATCGTGTTGCCCGAGGGCAGCGAACGCAAGCTGAAGCCGTACCCCTACCTGCTCGTGGTGGTTGACGAGCTCGCCGACCTCATGATCGTCGCCCCGCGCGACGTCGAAGACTCGATTCAGCGCATCACCCAGCTGGCACGCGCCGCGGGTATTCACCTCGTGCTGGCCACGCAGCGCCCCTCGGTCAACGTCGTTACCGGCGTGATCAAGTCAAACGTGCCCAGCCGCTATGCATTCGCCGTGGCATCGGGCACCGACTCACGCGTGATCCTTGACGAAGTGGGCGCCGAGCGCCTCATCGGTCAGGGTGATGGCCTGATGCTGCTGAACGGTGAGTCCTCGCCGGTGCGCGTGCAGGGCGCCTGGGTGGGCGAATCTGAGATCGCCGCCGTGGTGAAGCACGTGAAGGCTCAGGCCCAGCCCGAGTACCGGGCAGACGTGGCACAGGTCGCCGAGAAGAAGAACATCGACGCCGACATCGGCGACGACCTTGAGGTGTTGATCGCGGCGGTCGACCTGGTCGTGAGCTCGCAGTTTGGTTCGACGTCGATGCTGCAGCGCAAGCTGCGCGTCGGCTTCGCGAAGGCCGGTCGACTGATGGACCTGATGGAGTCGCGCGAAATCGTGGGCCCGTCAGAGGGGTCAAAGGCGCGCGACGTGCTCGTGACGCCCGAGCAGCTCCCCGAGGTGCTCGCCCGCATTAAGGGGATGCCTGCGGCCCCCGCCGCCGGGGTATCTTTTGCGCCGGCCGCACCTGAACCTGCAGCCCAGGCTGCCCCCGCGCCCAGCGCCGAACACTCAAACGCGCCAGACCCCCGTTACGACGATCCGGTCGCGGCTTACCAGTCGAGCCTCGCCGAGGTTGAGGGCGAAGACGACGGTAACGAAGATGCTTGGCAACTGACCGGGCGCGATTAAGCGTCATCGATAGTTTTGGCCCGCACCCGGGTATCAACCGAAAAGAGACACGAGTGAACGAGAGCGCAACGCGGCCAAGCAATTGGAACGCGCCCAACATCATTACTGGCGCTCGAATCGTAGCGACGCCGTTCTTCCTGTGGCTGCTGCTGGCTGACGGTGGGCAGAACGACGCGCTCAGGTGGTGGGCGGCGGCCTTCTTCGTGCTCGCCATCGCCACAGACGCGTGGGACGGCTACCTGGCCCGCTCCAAGGGGCTGATCACTGACCTGGGCAAACTGCTCGACCCGATCGCCGATAAGTTCCTCACGGGGGCGGCCCTGGTGGGGCTCTCGATCATCGGCGAGCTGCCGTGGTGGATCACCATCATCGTGCTCGTGCGCGAGGTAGGGGTCACCATCCACCGCCTAATGATCGTGCACGACGTTGTGGTGGCAGCAGCCTGGATGGGCAAGCTGAAGACCGTCGCGCAGTCGGTCGCCATCACCCTGGCGCTCGCCCCGATTGGCTCGGTGCTGGGAGACGCTGCCCCGATTGCGTACTGGGCAAACGTCATCACGATGACGATTGCCGTCGCGCTCACGATCTTGAGCGGCATTGACTACATTGTGGGCTATCTGCGGGCCAAAGGCCGCAAGGCATGACCCCAGCGCGCGCGGTCATCGCGCAGGCGGGCGCGCTCAACATCAGAATCGCGGTCGCCGAATCCCTCACGGGCGGGCTGCTCGCCAGCGCACTGGTGAGTGTGCCTGGGGCCTCGCGGGCCTTCAGCGGTGGCATCGTCGCCTATGACACCGAGCTCAAACGCTCCCTGCTGGGCGTCGACGCTGAATTGCTGGAGCGTGTGGGCCCGGTTGACGGCGAGGTCGCGCGCCAAATGGCCCGCGGTGTGCGGCGCGCATGCGCGGTTGGCGGGGAGCCGGCGGCGCTGGGGATCTCAACGACCGGGGTGGCTGGCCCTGATCCGGATCAGCACAGCGGTCAGCAGCCTGGCACCGTATGGATCGGTGTCAGTTCGCCGGCGGGGGAGCGAGCCGTGCAGGTCGCGTGCGCGGGGGATCGGGCCGAGATTCGGGCGCAGGCCGTGGTGGCCGCGGTGCGCGAACTCGAGGTCGAATTGGGCGCGATTACTGGGCATCAGGTGGGAACCGCATCGTAATGTAGTGAAACCTGAGTGGACTTGACTCAAGTTCAGGGAAGTTTCAGGAATAGAGCAGGTAGTCTCTGGGTTAACTTCAGTGATGCAGCAAATATGTTGCAGCGTTGGGTTAGCTCAACGTGAACAGGTATGGTTGAAGTACAACTTTCGGTTGTGCAAGTAAGGGAGGTCTCACATGGTGCTGATGCGTCAGGAGATTGGCGATGTACTTCGTGACTTCCGGTTGCAAAAGGGGCGCACCCTGCGACAGGTAGCTGGCGAGGCAAGCGTTGCGCTGGGATACCTCAGCGAGGTTGAACGCGGGCAGAAGGAAGCCTCGAGCGAAATTCTTGCCGCCGTGGCCGAAGCCCTGCAGACACCGCTGTCTGTGATTATGGGTGAGGTGAGCGAGCGACTCGCAGTCATTGAGGGTCTTTCGCTTCCCATTTCCAGTGGTGTGCCCGATACGGTGCCCGCTGAATTTGTCTCGGGTTACGCACCCGCACTCGTTTCGTGAACTGGTGCTCGTAGCGCGTGAGGATTAGCGAGTTTCATCGCGCCTGCGCCGCCGAGTTCGGTGAAGATTATGCGGCCGTGCTGCTGCGGGATCACTGGCTGCGAGATCTCGGCGGCACGGCGCAGGAGTGCCTCGATACCGGGGTGGAACCCCGTGCCGTGTGGGCGGCGCTGTGCGACGAGCTCGACGTGCCGATGTCGCATCGGCACGGCCGGGGCCTGCGCGACGTGCGTCGCTAAACGCACGCCAGGAGCGGCGTGCTCGTGACACGCCGAACTTCTTTTCGAATATGTATTCGATTGGTGGTAGCTTCGTCCTCAGGGCGTTGAACTGGCGCGTTGTCCACATCTTCGACATTCGGGTGACGAATGTCGGTGGTTGGTTCTAACGTGTGAAGTATCGACACCCTATGCCTTGTCGGCCGGATCCCGGTCACGACAGTCGGTAGGCAGCAACCAGCGCGGCACAGCCGCTCACGAGTGAGGACACATCATGGCATCTCCCAAAGATCGCGACAAGGCACTAGAGGCCGCTCTCGCCCAGATCGATAAGAACTTCGGCAAGGGCGCAATCATGCGCATGGGAAGTGCCGATCGGCCGCCCGTTGAAGTGATTCCCACTGGCTCGGTCGCATTGGACGTCGCGCTGGGGATTGGCGGGCTTCCCCGAGGCCGCGTCGTAGAGATCTACGGCCCGGAGTCATCAGGTAAGACGACGCTGACTCTGCACGCCATCGCCAACGCACAGAAGGCCGGCGGTATCGCTGCCTTCATCGATGCCGAGCACGCGCTCGATCCCGATTACGCCCAAAAGCTGGGCGTCGATATCGATGCACTGCTGGTCGCACAGCCCGATACCGGTGAGCAGGCGCTTGAAATCGCCGACATGCTGATTCGCTCGGGCTCGGTCGACCTGGTGGTCGTTGACTCGGTGGCCGCACTCGTACCGAAGGCTGAAATCGACGGCGACATGGGTGACAGCCACGTGGGTCTGCAGGCACGACTGATGTCGCAGGCACTGCGCAAGATCACCGGTAGCCTCAACTCGACCAACACCACGTGCATCTTCATTAACCAGCTGCGCGAGAAGATCGGTGTCTTCTTCGGTAGCCCCGAGACCACCTCGGGTGGTAAGGCATTGAAGTTCTACGCTTCGGTGCGCCTCGACATTCGCCGCATTCAGACGTTGAAGGACGGCACTGACGCCGTGGGTAACCGCACCCGAGTCAAGGTCGTGAAGAACAAGATGGCGCCGCCCTTCAAGATCGCAGAGTTCGACATTCTGTACGGCATCGGCATCTCGCGCGAGGGCTCGCTGATTGACTACGGCGTTGAGCACAACTTCATCAAGAAGAGCGGTGCTTGGTTCACCTATGAGGGTGACCAGCTCGGCCAGGGTATGGAGAACGCGCGACGCTTCCTCATTAACAACCCCGAGGTTGCGGCTGAGATTGAGGAAAAGATCCTCACGAAGCTCGGCGTGAACGGCCGTTCAGAAGAGACTGCAGCCGCTGCAACGGCGGCGACCGGTGCGAAGGCCGGCTCGGCAAAGGCAGCTGGTGCGAAGGCTGGCACAGCGAAGGCCGCGACGCCGAAGACCGCGACTCCCAAGGTTGCTGAGCCGAAGGTTGCGACGCCTGCTACAGGTGCGGCCGCGCCTGCTGCTGGTGCAGCGGCGACGGCTCCCGTGGCTGAGCCTCAGCGCGCAAGCGCATAAGGCCATGGCGGTTCGTTTTTTGCCGCCGCCCGAGGAACGCGCACCAGCTGCCCGTGACGAGAATGAGAATCTTGCCGAGGTAGTTCAAATGCGTTCGTGGCTGCGGCCGGTGACGCAAGAGCCCGAACGGGAGACTGCTGCTGAAGAAGACGCTTCAGCGGCAGCCCTCCCAGGCGGGGACTTCTCAGGCCGGGGCTTCTCTGACGCGAGCGCCTCAAGCGAGAACTCCTCGGCTGACGACTCCTCTGTAGGCGACTCTTCATATGGCGACCCCTCAGAAGCGGTGTATGAAGCGGAGCAGGCCTACGCCGAATTTCCCGCTACAGCAGTGGAGACTGACCTCGACGCAGCTGGAGCAGACGATGCGGCCGTTGGTGTTGAAGCAGCAGGTTCTACTGGGTCTGAACTGGCTGCAGAGGCAGGGGCAGGGGCAGAGGCAGAAGCAGAAGCAGAATCGGAGCTAGCTCCAGAAACACCTGCCTCGGCGCAGGCATCGGCGACTACGACTCACGCCCGGGTGACGCGGGTCAACTTCGGCTCGGGCGTAAGATTTGCCTCAGATTTGGCTGATGCTGATGCTGATGCTGATGCACCCGTTTCCTCTGATGATGATGCAAGCCAGGGCTTTGAAGAGCGTAGCCCCGCCTACGACGATGCGGTGCGCCTGCTTGCGCGTCGTGCGCGTTCAAGCGGTGAGCTGCGTGACGATCTCCTTGCGCTCGATCACTCGTTGCTTGACGTCTCGATCGTGATCGATGAGTTTCATGACAGTCACTACCTCGATGACATCGGACTGGCGCGCGTGCAGTGTGAAAAGCTGCGTGACGCAAAGGGTGCCAGTAGCGGGCAGATTCGGCGCAAGCTGCGCGAACGTAAACTTCCCGACAGTGTGATCGATGAAGTCCTCGGTGAGCTCGACACTGACGAAGAATTTGCTCTTCTGCGCGAGGCCGCTCACAAGCGTGCCGAGAAGCTGAAGGGTCTTGACCGTCAGACGGCCCAGCGGCGCCTGATGGGATTCTTGGCGCGGCGCGGCTGGTCGGGCGAGGCCGTCAGCCGTGCGGTGAACGAAGCGCTAGACGGTGCCGGCGCCGGTGGGCGTAACCGGGGCGGCCGCGGTTCGGGCTCCGTTCGCTTTGAATAAGGCCGTAGTTGGTGCTGGGTACTGAGGCTGGCCATAGCCGGGGTCAGTACCCAGTGGGGTCGCCGGTAGACTGAGACGTATGAGTTCTGCACCTGTCGAAGCCCTCGCTGACCAGATCGTGATCGAGCGGTCACCCGCTGCATTGCGCCCTGACGGGAGCGCCCGAAGCTATTCGGTGCGCACCCTCGGGTGCCAGATGAACGTTCACGATTCTGAGCGGCTCTCGGGCTCTCTGGAAGCGGCAGGATACGTCGCTGCCGATGCTTCTGAGCGTGCAGATGTCGTCGTGATTAACACGTGCGCCGTGCGCGAGAACGCCGGCCAAAAGCTCTACGGCAACCTGGGCTACCTTGCCAGTGTGAAGCGCGAGCACGAGGGTATGCAGATCGCCGTGGGCGGCTGCCTCGCGCAGAAGGACCAGGGCGTCATCGTCGAGAAGGCCCCCTGGGTGGATGTGGTCTTTGGCACCCACAACATGGGATCGCTCCCGGCACTTCTCGAGCGGGCACGCCACAACCAAGAAGCACAGGTCGAGATCCTCGAGTCACTCGAGGTGTTCCCCTCCACCCTGCCGACTAAGCGTGACTCCGCATCAAGCGGGTGGGTCTCAATTTCGGTGGGCTGCAACAACACCTGCACCTTCTGCATCGTTCCTTCGCTGCGCGGTAAAGAGAAAGATCGCCGCCCCGGTGACGTGCTCGCCGAAGTTCAAGCACTTGTTGACGACGGCGCAATCGAGATTACGCTGCTGGGTCAGAACGTCAACACCTACGGAGTGGAATTCGGGGACAAGCTCGCATTCGGCAAGCTGCTGCGCGCCATGGGCGACATCGAAGGCCTCGAGCGGGTGCGCTTCACCAGCCCCCACCCCGCAGCCTTCACCGATGATGTGATCGAGGCCATGGCTGAGACGCACAACGTCATGCCTTCGCTGCACATGCCGCTGCAGTCGGGCTCTGACGCGGTGCTGAAGGCGATGCGTCGCTCATACCGCTCAAAGAAGTACCTGGGGATCCTCGAACGTGTGCGTGAGCAGATGCCCGACGCCGCCATCACTACCGACATCATTGTGGGATTCCCTGGGGAGACCGAGGAAGACTTCGAAGACACGATGCGCGTGGTCGAAGAGTCTCGGTTCGCGAGCGCCTTTACCTTCCAGTACTCCATTCGCCCGGGTACCCCGGCGGCAGAGATGGAAAATCAGCTTCCCAAGGAGGTTGTGCAGGAGCGCTACGTGCGGCTGCACGAGCTGCAAGAGCAGATGTCACTGCGCGAAAACCATGCCCAGATTGGGCGCACGGTACAGGTGTTGGTGTCAGCAGGAAGCGGCAAGAAGGACACGGCGCAGAGCCGGTTGTCGGGCCGCGCCGAGGATAACCGCCTCGTGCACTTCTCGGTACCCGAGGGCGCTGAAGAACCTCGCCCCGGCGACGTGGTGACCGTGCAGGTAACGAGCGCCGCGCCCCACTTCCTGATCGCTGATGAACCTGCGGCTTACTCGGTGCGTGCAACGCGTGCTGGTGATGCTTGGGATCGGCGCCAGGCAGAGAGCTGCGGCGTGCCCGAGCCTGCAGCGGCAGCAGTGGGGCCGAAGGCCGTGAGCCTCGGACTGCCGACCATTCGCACGCGATGACCGCGGTGGATGTCGAGGGGCCTACGCTGTGGGCAGTGGTCGGGGCAACGGGCACCGGAAAGTCGGCGCTCTCACTCGACCTCGCTGAGCGGCTGTATGCACACGGCAGGCCCGCTGAGATTATTAATGCCGACGCGATGCAGTTCTACCGCGGCATGGACATTGGCACTGCGAAACTGCCCGAGAGTGAACGGCGGGGGATTCCCCACCATCTTTTTGATGCGCTCGATCCCACGGAAGAAGCCACAGTCGCGTGGTACCAGCCGCGGGCACGATCGATTATCGAAGAGATTCAGGCGCGCGGCGCCGACGCTATTTTGGTGGGCGGATCGGGTCTCTACGTCTCAAGCGTGATCTATGACTTTCAGTTTCCCCCGCGAGATGAAGCGCTCAGGGCCCAGCTCGAGGCCGACGCGCTTGAACACGGCACCGGGTCTCTACTTGCCCGGCTAGCTGCACTGTCGCCCGAGACCGCTGCAGCGGTGGACGCGCAGAACCCGCGTCGGGTGGTGCGCGCGTTGGAGGTGGCGCTCTTGGGCGGCGACGCGCGAGTGACGCTGCCGTCAGAACCCGAACTGTGGCGTGAGCCGACCCGTTTGGTGAGTGTCGAGTGCGACCGCCCCACGCTTGTTGAGCGGCTCGACCGCCGCGTGGACAAGATGTGGGTCGATGGCTTAGTCGAAGAAGTACGCCAGCTGATTCCTCACGGCATTGAACGAGGTGTGACCGCGAGCCGTGCTATCGGATACGCACAAGCCCTGGGCCAGATCGAGGGTCGGCTGAGCGAAGGCGAAGCGATCGACGAAACGCAGGCACTCACGAGACGATATGCGCGTAGGCAGGTGGCCTGGTTCAAGCGGTATCCGGGTATCCAGCATGTGCACGGCCCCGATATTGACGCGGTGCTTCCGGAATAGTTCACGTGTGCCCGGGCTGAGACCCGAGCGTTGAGCTGTGCGCAGAGCGAAGTTTTGGCATGCTGGGGATACACGGGGTCGCGCGCAATACACTGGAACCATGACGACGCTCCGTTTCACCAAGGGCCAGGGCACAGGCAATGACTTCGTGCTGTTCACCGATCCTGACGGGGAGATTGAACTGACGCCCGCTCGCGTGCGTGCGCTGTGTGACCGCCGCTTTGGCATCGGGGCAGACGGTGTGATTCGGGCGGTGCGCAGCCGATCGATCCCTGACGGCGAAGCGGTGCTGGCTGAAGAGCCCGAGGCCGAGTGGTTTATGGACTACTGGAACGCCGACGGCTCAGAAGCGAAGATGTGCGGCAACGGCATTCGTGTGTACGCGCACTACCTCATCTCTGAGGGGCTGGTGCAGTCTGAGCGCCGCGATACGTTGCCGATCGGCACACGATCTGGCGTACGCGATGTGCTTGCCGGGATGTCGGGCTACACCGTTGACATGGGGCGCTGGCGCCTCTCGGGTGAGCGGTTGGTGTCGGCGCGCGGGCTGTATGTTCCGCGGCCGGGGCTAGGCATCGATGTTGGGAATCAGCACGTGGTGACGGCGCTGGCAAATGTCAGTGAACTCGACGCGGTTGAGCTTCACCAAGCGCCCAAGCTTGACCCAGAGGGCGACGCAAACGTTGAGTTTGTGGTGCCCGAAGAGCCGCTGGTGAAGAACGGTGTGGCCCGGATCAGGCTGCGTGTGCACGAGATGGGCTCGGGGGAGACCCTGTCATGCGGCACCGGATCAGTCGCGGCGGCGCTTGCGTTCCGTCATTGGGGCGGAGAAGGCATGCCGAACAACTGGAGCGTAGAGGTACCCGGCGGGCGACTCGGGGTGCGTATGTTCCCCACGCAGGAGGGCGAGCACGTGTCGCTCAGCGGCCCGGCCGAACTCGTCTATACCGGAGAATTTGAGCTGCCCGAAGCCTAGGAATACTTGGCTGCGCAGCTTGGTCGCGTGACTTAGCTGTACGGCTTAGCCGCATGGCTTAGCTTGTATAGCGCCAGCTGCATTGCCCAGCTGCGTTGCTGAGCTGCGTTGCCCAGCTGCGTTGCCCAGCTGCGTTGCCCAGCTGCGTTGCTTGATGGTGCTGTTTTGCTTCTTGGTGAAGCTACGCTGGTTGGCGCCGTCGGCGCCTCGGTGCCCTGAGCGGCGGGGCCGCCGGTCGCCATTGTGATGCTGGGTCGATCCAGGGTGGCGCCAAGATTTGGGGGAGTGCGTCGACCATACGCACACGCCACCCGTTGGCATCGAGATTTCGGTGGTGGTACCAGCACAGCAGCACGCCATTGTCGGTGGAGGTTGGCCCGCCATCTTGATATTCGGTGACGTGGTGCACTTCGCACCATGTTGCGGGGACGCTGCAGCCTGGGATGATGCATCCGCCGTCACGCGCGGTGATCGCCCGGCGCTGAACCGCGGTGAAGATTCGTGTGGGGCTTTCGAGGCCCCGTATCTCGCCGTTGGGCCCCGTGACGATGCGTTGTGTGGCACCCGAGCAGATGCCGTGGCGAGCCGCGTTGACGTTGGTGGGGGTGGGGAGACCATCGTGGCCATGGAGCCACGCCCGCCCGCGTCTACCTGGGGTCTCGAGGCTGGTGGCGAGTTCATCTTCGGTGACCTGCACGAGTACCGTGACGGGTGCTCCGCCCAGCAATGGAGTGTCTTTGGCGCGAGCCGCGACCTGCGCGATGATCATGAACGCGTCATGTTGTTTCTGCGCAAAGGTTCGGGAGTCTTCAACTCCAAGATCATTGGAGGTGTCATCGCCAGTGGTATCTGAAGCGTCGTCGCCGGTGGCTTCGAAGCGCACTCCGCGGTGTTTAGATTGCTCCTGTTGATGACCTTCGGGGGCGTCTTCCTGATTATGCCCGGGTCTATCTTCTCGCTGATCCTCTGGGTGAACTTCTGGCCCGTCTTCCCCCGCACTTGCGGTGTGGGAGCGTGTGGGTGCCTCGCTGTTGGTGGTGGTGCGGGGCGAGTTGATCGCGTCAAACAGTGTGCCGAGGAGCGCCGCCGCTTCGGGGAGAAGATTGCCTCGAAGCGGTACTAGCCCGTGCCGTTCTTGACCAAACCTGAGGTATCTGCCGGCCATCGTGACCTCTTCGCTGGGCGCGATGCCGTCTTGATCGAGGGCTTCGCACCACATGCGGCACACCTGCTTGATGGTGTCGCAGTCGATGGGGAGTGAAGTTTTCAAGTGACCGTCGTCATCTGGTTGGGAATCGTCGGTGCTGGGGTAGCCGGCCGCCTGGGCGACGATGCATGCTTCTGCTTCACCGATGGCGTCGCTGGACACATGCGGTGGCAGTGCTGAGAGCGTGCGCACGATGTGGAGCGCGGTTTCTTCGGGAAGATCGCCCGCGGTGAGGGCCGCCGCCACCATCGGGTAGCGAGGTTCGATGCGGCTGCCGGTGAAACCCACGTTGGAGCGGGTCGCTCGCGCGAGGGTGAGTCGCCGGTTGATTGTGCTTGCGGGCATTTGTGAGAGCCGCTGCAAGAGTTCTGTCGCTGAACGACAGCCCCGTTTCGCGGCCAGGGAATCAGGCATACCCGAAGCGGAACGGTCTTCGACCGCCCCAGAAAGTGTGACGAGCAGCGACTGCATGCGCCGTGACGCCTGCTCGCACTGGGCCGTGAGCGTGATGAGGTCGTCGTCACTCATGAGGGTGATCTCGTTGAAACCGACCTGCCCGGTGAGGTTGGCCAGCAAGCAGAGGAGCTGCTCGCTATTCTCTGCGAGAGTTGCTTCGGTTGCTTCGGTTGCTTCGTGACCGGTGTGTGCTTTGTGGCCGGCGTAGTCGGTGTGTGCACCCGGCGTGGGGAGGGTCTTGGGGAAGGTCTCGGGGAAGTCGTCGCGAGCGTGGCGCGCGGCTTCGGTGACACCGTCTTGGGCTTCCTGGATGCGCTGCGCCGCGGTGGCCGTGACCTCATCGCGGTTAGGCCACACGCACTTGATGATCTCCGTGAGAGGCGTGTGATCTGGGAAACAGTGGACGGTTGTTTTCTCGCCCGCTTCGTTGCTGGACATGGTTCTAGTTTACCACGTATTCGAACTAATATTCGAATAAATTTGGCTTACTTGAGCCAATTATGGTGCGTTAGGCGTGACTGATGTGCCAGGCGTGGCCGATGCGCCAGGTGCGTTACTCGCAGCCGATTCCGTCGCCATCGCGGTCGAGGTGCCGACCGTAGCCTGCGTCTCCGGCGTGCACCGGGGCCGCTCCTGCATCGCGCGCTGCGGTGCAGTTTTGGTAGTGGACTGACGGTGCGGGAGCGGGTGCGGGGGCCGGTGCCGGCTCGGGCGCGGGCACCGGCTCAGGAACCGGGGCGGGAGTAACCACGGGGGCGGGCACCGTCGAAGCTGCGGGTGCTTCGGAGCTTGGCTCAGCGCCAGCGCCAGCAGCAGACCCACCAGCGCCAGACCCGCCAGCATCACCGGCGTGATCCGGAACCACGGTCGATAGCTCACTGAGCACCGCAGGCTGATCGGGGCAGGTAGTCAGTACGCGCTGCATCGCGTCGTGCTCGGCGGGCGTCACCCACAGTGCATACGCTGCCTTCACCGATACCTGGTGCGCGACGTACTCGCAACGGAAGCCGCGGTTGCTGGGCAGCCAGCTCGCCGTGTCGCTGTCACCTTTCGAGCTGTTGGCGCGGCCCTCGGCCGCAAACAGGTTGATGGGGTCGTTGGCGAGGCTCACGCGCTGCTCTTGGGTGAGCTTCTGGGCGCCCTTCTGCCACGCGTCTGACAGCGCCACGATGTGGTCGATCTGCACGAGTGAAGACGTCTTGTCGCCCCGCACGAAGTCGATGGACTGGCCCGTGTATTTGTCGGCGAGGTGGCCCGCGAGCACCTTGCAGCGCCCCTGCATCGTGAGATCGGTGAGGTCTCGCTGCAGAATGTCGTTGCGGGTGTCGCAGCCGTTGCGGTCGACGTCGCTCCAGGGCGAGCCAAACTGGGCCTTGCGGTCGTAACCGGTTTTGGGCGCGCGACCCTTCACCGGCAGTTCGGCGAGCAGCGCGAGCGCGCTTCCGGCGCTGGCGGGCGCGGCATCGGGGGATGAACCGGATCCCGAATCTCCGTCGGATTGCGCCCCGCTGTTGGTGGCGTTGAGATCGAGCGGAGAGCCCGCGCTCGGGCCATCGGAGCCCGCGCTGGCCTCGGTGCTCGCGTCGGCACCCGCCTCAGCGCTGGCGCCGTCGCTCGAAGCGTCGCTCGATGCATCGCTTGCGGTATCGACGCCCGCGTAGAGCTCCTCAATGAAGCTCGCAGAAGGTTCAGTAGAGCCCGTGCCCGCCTCATCGAGGATCTCGGTGCAGCCGGTGGTGAATAGTACGAGGGCAGCAAGAAGTGCGGCGGAGGCGCGTGTGCCGCGCCCCGCCCAAGACGGGCGGTTCACGCCTGCGAAGCTTCTGCCCGCAGCACGTGGAACCCCTTAGATCGGGTGAAGCGAGACACCTCAAGCTGGGGGAACTCGGCACCGATCCAGCGCTGCAGCGAATCTGCGCCCAGGTGCTTGGCGACGACGAGGTGCGCGGTGCCACCGGGTACGAGGCGGGGCAGCCACTGCTGCAAAATCTCGTGGAGCGCCTCCTTGCCCACCCGAATGGGCGGGTTCGAGCGAATCTCGGCGAACGAAATATCGTCGGGCACCTCGCTGGGCGCGCACACACGCACGTTCGTGAGCCCGAGCCGCGCCGCGTTGGTGCGCGTGAGCTCGCGAGAGCGCTCGTTGACATCAATGGCCCAGATCTCGCGGCCCGGGTGGTTCAGCGCCGCGGCGAGCGCGATGGGGCCCCAGCCACACCCGATGTCGAGGATCGGGGGGCCTGTGGGCGAGGGATCCGGATCAGCATCAACATCAGCATCAGCAACCTCAGCGTTGCCGGTCGCGCTGAATCCCACGCCGCGCACGGCGCCGAAGTAATCCTTCGTGTCGGCGTCGAGATCGGTGTCGAGCGTTGACAGCAGCAGCTCGGTGCCGCGGTCGAGGTGCTCGGGGCTGAACACTCCGCCGGCCGTCACCAGCTGCCGAATAGCCCCGGCGAGGGAAACCTCGATTTCGCGCGCTCGGTAGTCGCCTGCGGGGGATTCAGAAAAGTAGTGCTCAGTCACCCCCTAAGTATCTCAGGCAATCGTGGGCGCCGATCCCAGGTGGCCCGGTTCGGCGTGGTGATTTGGGCGCTCACAGGCAACGCGGGGGCGTGCGGCCATAGCACAGCAACCCCACTGAGCAGTCGACCCTGGCAGGTCTTGCGCCGTAGACTGAGGGGGAGATGAGTAACGACACTGAGGTAGGCCACGAGCCGAACGAGCCGACACCCACGAGCGATGAGCTGGGCGGTGATGCTCTTGCGCGCATTCTGCGTCAGGAAGACGGCGCGGCGAATGTGATTCGTGACCTCTCGAGCGCACAGGCACTGGGCAGCGACGACCACGATGACCACGGCAGTGCGAGCGACACAATTGTCATGGATCGCGCCGACCGTGCCTCGCTGAAGCGCGTCGCTGGGCTGTCGACCGAGCTCGAAGACGTGACCGAGGTCGAGTACCGCCAGCTGCGGATCGAGAACGTTGTGTTGATCGGTGTGTTCTCGGGCAACGGCACCGCCGCACAAGAAGACGCAGAGAACTCGCTGCGTGAGCTCGCCGCGCTGTCAGAGACCGCTGGCGCCGTGGTGCTTGACGGGCTGCTGCAGCGTCGCCCGTTCCCCGACCCCGCCACCTACTTCGGTAAGGGCAAGGCGCAAGAGCTCAAGGATCTCGTGGCGGCGCTCGGCGCCGATACGGTGATTGCCGATAACGAGCTGTCGCCCAGCCAGCGCCGCGCGCTTGAGGATGTCGTGAAGGTGAAGGTCATTGACCGCACCGCCGTGATCCTCGATATTTTTAGCCAGCACGCCAAGAGCCGTGAGGGCAAGGCGCAGGTCGAGCTTGCCCAGATGCAGTACCTGCTGCCGCGTCTGCGCGGTTGGGGCGAGTCGATGTCGCGCCAGGCCGGTGGCCAGGTGGGCTCGGCGGGAGCTGGCATGGGCTCGCGTGGCCCCGGTGAGACGAAGATGGAGCTCGACCGCCGCAAGATCCACACCCGCATGGCGAAGCTGCGCAAGCAGATCGCCGAGATGGGCCCGGCCCGCGAGGCGAAGCGCGCGAACCGCAAGCGCGGCGAGGTGCCCTCGGTCGCGATCGCGGGGTACACGAACGCTGGCAAGTCGAGCCTGCTGAACCGGCTGATTGATTCGCACGAGCTCGTGCAGAACCAGCTGTTCGCCACGCTCGATACCGCGATTCGTCATGCTGAAACGAACGACGGCCGCACCTTCACCTACGCCGACACCGTCGGATTCGTGCGCAACCTGCCCCACCAGCTGGTCGAGGCGTTCCGCTCAACCTTTGAAGAGGTAGGCGAGGCCGACGTGATTTTGCACGTGGTCGACGGCTCGCACCCCGAGCCCGAGGCACAGCTGGCCACGGTGCGCGCGGTGGTCACCGACGTTGATGCGCAAAACATTCCCGAGGTCGTTGTCTTCAACAAGTCCGACCTGATCACTGACTCGCAGCGCCTCGTGCTGCACGGCCTCGTCTCTGACGCCGTGTTCGTCTCGGCCCGCACGGGTGAGGGCCTGGAAGAGCTGAAGGCGCGCGTGTATGCGGCGCTGCCGGTGCCGGATCGCGAAGTCACCGTCGTGGTGCCCTACGACCGCGGCGGGCTGGTCGCTGAAATGCACGAGCGCAACCGCGTCATCTCGACCGATTACGTCGAGGAGGGCACACAGGTACACGCCTATGTGTCAGACGAGATGTACTCGAAGATCGAGCCGTATCTCGTGTAATGCCGCGTGCCCGGTGACCTGAAAAGTCATCAGCGAGAGTCTCCACAGCCCAGTGTATGTCTAATAACAGACACACACTGGGCTGTTTTAGTGGGGGTAGATCTTGGGCGAGTGGCGCGGGCAGCGTGTAACTTGACGTAATTCACACGGCGACATAAAACACCACCGGGTGGCCTGCGCGATTACTTTAGGGAACACCAACGGCGCCCAAACCGGAGCGCTTCCCTCACCGTCGAAGGATCTCGCATGTCTGCAATCTCTCCGCTGTCTCAGGCCACCATTCTGGGATACCCCCGTATTGGTCGTCGCCGCGAACTCAAGCGCGCGATCGAATCGTTCTGGAAGGGCAACACGACCGAGGCAGAGCTGCAGGCCACCGCCCGCGAACTGCGCGCCACCACCCGCGCCCGCCTCGTCGAGCTCGGCCTCCCCACCGTGGGCAGCGCGATCCCCGAGAGCTTCAGCTTCTACGACCAGGTGCTCGACGCCACGCTCGCCCTCGGCGCGATCCCCGGCCGCTTCGCAAGCGTGACCGGCAGCGACCTCGACATCTACTTCTCGCTCGCCCGTGGCAACGACCAGCTGCAGCCGCTCGAAATGACCAAGTGGTTCGACACGAACTACCACTACAGCGTGCCCGAGATCGACGAGAACACAGGGCTCAAGGCAAACCCCGCGCAGCTCGTCGCCCAGGTCACCGAGGCACGCGAGCAGGGCATCGAGTCACGCCCCGTCATCGTCGGCCCCGTCACCTACCTGCTGCTGGCCAAGGCCTCCGATGACGCGGGTGAGGGCTTCGCGCCCATCGACCGCCTCGACGACGTCGTCGCCGTCTACGCCGAACTGCTGGGCGCGCTCGCCGCAGCTGGCGCCGGCTGGGTGCAGCTCGACGAGCCCGCCCTCGTGTCAGACTCGCTGTCGGTGCCCCGCGCCGAGACGCTCGCCCTGGTTGAGCGTGCCTACGCGGTGCTCGGTGCAGCGACAAACCGCCCCCAGATTCTGCTCACGGCCCCCTACGGCGACTCGTCGCAGGCGCTTGAGCGCCTCGGCAAGCTTCCCGTTGAAGCAGTGCAAGCCGACCTTGTGCGCGGCAGCTTGCCTACCGCGGCCCTCGCCTCGGGCGACCTCGCCGCAGCATTCACGGGCACGCAGCTCGTCGCAGGCGTCGTTGACGGCCGCAACATCTGGCGCACCGATCTGCGCCGCGCATTCTCACAGGCTGAGCAGCTGCAGACCGCGGGCATCAGCACCGTGATCGGCACCTCCAACAGCCTGCAGCACGTGCCCCACGATGTGGCAGACGAGCAGCAGCTCAGCGCGCAGCTCAAGGGCTGGCTCGCGTTCGCCGATCAGAAGGTCGGCCAGGTGGCCACGCTCGCCCGTGGCCTCGTCGAGGGCGCCGCAGCGATCGAGACCGAGCTCGCCGACACCGATGCAGCCCTCGCAGATCGTGCGCAGGCGGCGGGTGTGCGCGTGGACGGGATCCGGAGCCGCGTTGCAGCCACCGGTCAGCCCGAGCGCGACCGCGTGACCGAACAGGAGCGCCGCGATGCGCAGGCTGACCTGGGAATTCCGCAGCTCGCGACGACCACAATCGGTTCGTTCCCGCAGACCACCGAGATTCGTAAGGCCCGCGCCGCGTTCACGCGCGGCGAGATCGATCAGGCGCAGTACGACGGCTTCTTGCGCGAAGAGATTGAGCGCGTTATTCGCCTGCAGGAGGAAATCGGGCTTGACGTGCTCGTGCACGGTGAGGCCGAGCGCAACGACATGGTGCAGTACTTCGCCGAGCTGCTCGACGGCTTCGCGGTCACCGAGAACGGTTGGGTGCAGTCGTACGGCACCCGCGCCACGCGCCCGTCGATCCTGTGGGGCGATGTGTCACGCCCCGCGCCGATGACGGTTGCCTGGTCGGCCTTCGCCCAGTCGCTCACCGAGCGCCCCGTGAAGGGCATGCTCACGGGCCCCGTCACGATCCTCGCGTGGTCGTTCGTGCGTGATGACCAGCCGCTCGAAGACACCGCCAACCAGGTGGCGCTTGCCCTGCGCGACGAGATCGATGACCTCGTTTCGGCCGGCATCAAGATCGTGCAGGTCGATGAGCCCGCGCTGCGTGAGCTGCTGCCGCTCGACGCCGATCGCCAGGCCGCCTACCTCGACTGGTCGGTGGGTTCGTTCCGCCTCGCGACCGGTGGCGCTGGCGCCGACGTGCAGATCCACACGCACCTGTGCTACTCAGAGTTCGGCGAGATCATCGACGCCGTTGACGGCCTCGACGCCGACGTCACGAGCATCGAGGCAGCCCGCAGCCGCATGGACGTTGTCGTGCCGCTGGGCGACCACGGCTACTCGCGCGGCATCGGCCCGGGCGTCTACGACATCCACTCACCCCGCGTGCCCAGCACCGAGGAGCAGGCCGAGCTGATTCGCATCGCGGCCGCCAGCATCCCCGGCCAGCAGCTGTGGGTCAACCCCGACTGCGGCTTGAAGACGCGCGGCTACGACGAGACGATCGCGAGCCTCACGAACCTGGTGCGTGCGGCGCGCGAGGTGCGCGAGGCCGCGCTCGCCGGCGTCGCGTCATAGGCGAGCCGTGACTGACACTGTTGCTTCCGTGAGTGGCGCCGCTGCCGGCGCCACCGCGGCGTGGCCCGTGGGCGAGCTGCCGACCGAACCGGTCGGCTCTCTCCCGCGGCCCGCGCGGCTGCAGCGCGCGGTGCTCGACGCCGACACCGGTCTCGCCTTGGCGGCCGAAGTGGCCGCGGAGGAAGACCGGGCGGTGCGCGAGACGCTCGCCCGCCTCGCCGACACCGGATCGCCCATCGTCACTGACGGTGAGCAGCGTCGGCAGAGCTTTGCGAGCTACCCGCTGGGTGCGAATCCGGATCGCGGTGAGCCCGGCAAAGACCCCGTGTTTGCCGTGTTCGCCGATGGTCACCACCGCGTGATCCCCGCGCTCACCCGCGCACCGTTCGCGTTTCGCGCGTGGGCGGCCGCCGACGTGGCCGCGGCGCGCGCCCTCACCGACTTGCCGCTGAAGCAGGCGGTGGTGTCGCCGTCGATGCTGTCGCTGATGATGCCGGCCGATGGGCTGCTCGCGGCCCCCGGAGCCCCCGAGGTGCCCATTGATTACTCGCGCGCCGAGTTTCTCGACGATGTCGTGGCGGGGTGCGCCGAAGATATTCGCCGCTCGTTCGCTGCGGGCGCCTCGCGCGTCACCATCGACTTCACCGAGGGGCGGCTTGCGCTGCGCCGCGACCTGCGCGCGCCGTGGGCCGGGCCCGCAGCGCTGTCGGGGTTCATCGAGCTCATCAACCGCGTGCTCGACCGCGTGCCGCCCGAGCTGCGCGACGCCGTGGGCGTGCACACCTGCCCGGGCAACGACCACGACAGCGCGCACAGCGCCGACGTCGACTACGCCGAGCTGATCCCCGAGCTGTTTCAGATCGAAGCGGGGTACTTTCTGGTGCAGGCGGCGGGAGAAGCTGATCCGGATCGCGTGGCCCGGCTCGTTGGCCGCCAGCTGCGCGACCTCGCGAGCGCGGGCAAGCGCGCGCCGCGCGTGCTCTTCGGGGTGACGAACCCGACGAACCCGAAGCTCGAAACCGAGCAGGAAATCGCCGAGCAGTTGGTGCGGGCCGCGCGCTTCGTGCCGCCCGAGCTCATTGGATCGACCGATGATTGCGGGTTCTCTCCCTACCTGATCGATGAGAAGCCCAGGCACGGTTCGCCCGACTTTGCCCGCGATGTGGCGTTTGCCAAGATCGCGGCGCGCGTGCGCGGCACCCGCCGGGCGAGCGCAGAGCTTGCGGGCAGGCCCGCGGAGGTATTGGTATGAGTGACGTCCTCTTAACCGGCAGCGCTCCGACCCGGCCGAGGTTCTCGTTCGAGGTGTTTCCCGCCCGCAGCGGGGCCGCCGCGCTCGCCCTGGGCAATGCGGTGCAGCACCTCGCGGCGGTGGGCCCCGACTTCATCTCGGTGACCTACGGCGCCAACGGATCAAACCGTGATGCCTCGCGCGATCTCGTGCGCTACCTGCGCGATCACACGAACGCGCTGCCGCTCGCACACCTCACCACGGTGGGGGAGACGCGGCAGGCGATCCTCGAGACCATTCACGCGATTATGGACGCCGGCGTGCACGACTTTCTTGCGCTGCGGGGTGACCCGCCGCGCGGGGCGAGCGAAGATGACCCTGCGGTGTCGGGGTCGCTGAGTTCGCTCGAACTCGTCAAGCTCGTGGCGCAGGCGCGTGCAGAACGCCCCGCGTTCACGAGCGTGGGGCGCACCTCGGTCGCGGCGTACCCCAACGGGCACCCGCTGTCGCGGTCACGATCTGAGGACATTGACTGGCTCGTGGCGAAGCAGGAAGCCGGGGCGCAGTTCGCGGTTTCGCAGCTGTTCTTCAACGCCGACGAATACCTCAGCTATGTGAGCGACGCGCGAGATGCGGGCCTCACGATGCCGGTGCTACCGGGGCTGATGCCGGTGGCGACGGCCGCGCAGCTGCGCAAGGTGGCTGAGCTTGCCGGGCGCCCGGCTCCCGCCGAGCTCATGCGTGAGATCGAGGAGGCCGGGGGATACGCCCCAGAGCTCGGTGTTGAACACTCGGTGGCGCTCGCGAAAGAGCTGCTGGCGGGCGGGGCCCCGTCACTGCACCTCTACACCTTTAACCGGCACGAGCGCGTGCTCGCCGTGCTGCGTGAGCTCGAACTGCTGGCACCGGTGGCGGTGTAACGCGGGCTCGTTCTGCGCTTACCTATATACAACGAACGCGAGCTGCTCATCACTATCGATGAGCAGCTCGCGTTATTTGGTGTGTGGGGCTAGTTAGATCGAGCGCAGCACCGCGACGACCTTGCCGAGCACCTCGGCGTAGTCGCCCAGGATCGGCTCAAACGCGCTGTTGCGGGGGAGCAGCCAGGTGTGACCGTCGCGCCTGCGAAACACCTTTACGGTGGCTTCGCCATCGAGCATCGCGGCAACAATATCGCCGTTGTTGGCCTCGCGCTGCTGCCTGATGACGACAAAGTCGCCATCGCAGATGGCCGCATCGATCATCGAGTCGCCCACGACGCGCAGCATGAAGACCGTGCCGTCGCCCACGAGCTGGCGGGGCAGCGGCATGAGTTCTTCGACCTGCTGCTCTGCGGTGATGGGCACACCGGCGGCGATCTGGCCCACCAGTGGCACATATGCCGTCTCTTCGGCTTGCACGGGCGGCTCAGCGGGGGCCGCCGGAGCGGTGGGGTCGATGAGTACCTCGAGTGCGCGCGGGCGGTGCGGGTCGCGGCGAATGCAGCCCGCCAATTCGAGGCGGCTGAGCTGGTGGGTGACACTCGACAGCGACGACAGGCCGACGGCGTCGCCGATCTCGCGCATGCTCGGCGGGTAGCCGCGGTCTTCCACGGAGCTCGCGATGAACTCAAGAATTGAGCGCTGTTTATCGCTGAGGCGTTCAAGCCGACGTGCGATATCGACCATGATTGCTGCTCCTTCGATGTGGTGGTGCACTGTCGCCGGGGCTGCTGACTGCAATGTCGGTGGTACCTGCTTGAGTGCTCTCGTTAGTTCGAAACTCTACCGACTGCCTGATACTTGGCCAAACAAGTGTTCGAGTGTCGTGGTATTTCGTGCAAAACAACTTCGATTCTGAGGTTGCTCTTTCGATCTTTCGAAGATATATTCGAAACAGATGTTCGCATGACTGCGACAATCCACTTGAAGGGAACTCGACTATGAGTGCAACACTGACGCAGCTGCCTGCGGCGCGACGCGTTACCGGGCAGTACTCGTCCGCTCGCCAGGCGGCGCAGCCCACGGCAAGCATTCGGCTGACGCGCAGAGGGCGCTTCGTGTTTGGTGCGCTGGGTGTGTTTGGTGCGGCGGCCTCGCTCGCGCTGATCGCGTCGTTGTCAGCGGCCCCGGCCATCGCCGCCAACGAGGGCAGTGGTGCAACGTTCGGGTACGTGGTGGCGGCCCCCGGGGCGTCGCTGTGGCAGCTCGCCACCGAGCTCGACCCGTCGATGGATCCGCGTGACCTCGTCGCCGAGATCGTGCACTTGAACCAGTTGCAGGGCTCTGACGTGGTCGTGGGACAGTCCATCGCGGTGCCGCTGCGGTACACCGAAAGCCCCGCGGTGATGTCTGCCGATGAGCTGGGTCTGTAACGCACCCGCCCGTAACGCAACGCAGTCTGTTTCAGTGAACTACGCAGGAGATCGTAGACTGAGTGGGTGACCAGTCTGAGCGACCTCCCCCTCCGTGCAAATCTCGTCGGCAAGAGCCCCTACGGTGCCCCGCAAGATCCGGTGCCCGTAAGCCTGAACGTCAACGAGAACACCCATCCCATTCCCGACGAAGTCGTCGCAGATATTGCGGCAGCGCTCGAACGTGCAGTGCGCACCGCGAACCGCTACCCCGATCGTGACTTTGTTGAGTTGCGTGAAGCGCTCGCCGGGTACCTCGGGCACGGCCTCACCGCAGAGCAGCTGTGGGCGGCGAACGGTTCAAACGAGGTGCTGCAGCAGGTGCTGCAGGCCTTTGGTGGCCCCGGCCGCACTCTGCTGAGCTTCAGCCCCACCTACTCCATGTACCCGTTGCTTGCCGACGGCACCGACACCGCCTACATCGACGTGCCACGCCCCACGGGCTACCGGCTCACCCCCGAGAGTGTGCGCGCGGCGTTGACCGAGCACGCCCCGAGCATCGCGATCTTGTGCGGCCCCAATAACCCGACGGGTACGCCGCTCGACCGCGAAACGATTCTCGCGGCCTACGACGCATTCGACGGCATGCTGATCGTCGACGAAGCCTACTTCGAGTTCGACAACGAACGCGAGAGCGCGGTGACCCTGCTCGAGGGGCGCCCCCGCCTGCTCGTATCACGCACCATGAGCAAGGCCTTCGCCTTCGCCGGCGTGCGCCTGGGCTACCTCGCGGCCGACCCCGCGGTCATCGATGCGCTGCGCCTCGTGCGGCTGCCGTACCACCTGTCGGCGCTGACGCAGGCCGCGGCGACCACCGCAATCAAGCACGCAGCCACGATGCTCGCGACCGTTGATGACATTCGGGTGCAGCGCGACCGGCTGGCCGCGGCACTCACCGAGCTTGGCTACCGCGTGCACGATTCGGGCGCCAACTTCATTCTCGTGGGCGGCTTCCTGGATCCCAATGGCATGTTCGAAGAACTGCGTGCGCGGGGCATTTTGATCCGGCACCTGGGGATCGCAGGCCACCTGCGGATCACCGCGGGCACCGAGGCCGAAACGACCGAGGTTATTCGAGCCATCACCGAGCTCACAACTCTCAGCTCCTAGCCAGAAGCTCTCCCTATAGGGTCGAGGCATGACGTCAGCCCCTGAAGTTCTGCCCCGTCACATCCTCGAACGCCGGTTGCGCAGCGCGCGCCTGTGGAACGTGATGCTTGCCGTGATCGCGGCACTCGCGTTGGTGTTCGGGGGTGTGATGTGGTCGCAGAACTCCTCGGGTAACCAGGCTGCAGTGGCAGTGGCAGTGGCAGTGGCAGACGGCGCCGGTAACGCGGCGCCCGAAGCGACGACCCCCGAGCTCACCGGCGAGGTCGACGGCGCTGCCGCCGAGCAGCCCGCAACGGGTGCCGCACCGGTGGTTGAACGACGCATCGAGGGCGACCCGATGGCCATCGGTGACATCGACGCCCCCGTCGTGTTGTCAGAGTGGGTAGACCTGCGCTGCCCCTACTGCGCGGTGTACACCCGCGATACCCTCCCCGACGTCGTCAAGGAGTACGTCGACTCGGGCAAGGTGCGCATTGAGATGCACGACGTTGCATTCTTCGGCGAGGAGTCGCTGCGTGCCTCAACGGCGGCCCGGGCCGCGGCCGAGCAGGGTAAGTACTTTGAGTTTCTCGACGCCGTCTACGAGGCAGCCCCAGAATCTGGGCACCCCGAGCTGACGACGAAAGAACTCATCGGTCACGCCCGCACCGCTGGCGTCCCCAATATTGAGCTGTTCACGAGCGACATGGAGCGCGAAGACCTGCGCGCCGAGGTCACCCAGATGACGACCGAGGCGAGCGAACTCGGCGTCACGGGCGTGCCCTTCTTCGCCGTCGACGGGCAGGCGTTTAGCGGCGCCCAGCCCATCGACTACTTCCGCGAGTTCCTCGACTCGATGGTCGCCGAGAAATAATGAACCTGACGCTGGCGGGAGCGTTTCTCGGCGGCGTGCTCACGCTGCTGAGCCCGTGCTCGGTGATGCTGCTGCCCGCGTTCTTTGCCTACGCATTCACGAACACGCGCGCATTGTTTGTGCGCACCGGTGTCTTCTTTCTCGGGCTGGCAAGCGCGCTCGTACCGCTCGGGCTGCTGGCCGGCACGGTCGGCGCATGGGTGAGTCAATACCGATTTGAACTGGTGACGGTCGCCTCTTGGCTCGTCATTGCCCTGGGAGTGCTGCTGGCCTGCGGCGTCAGGCTTCCCGGCGTGATGCGCCAGCGCGGCCCAGCGGGCGCCTCGGCACTGGCCGTCTTTGCGCTGGGGGCCGTCTACGGCCTGGCAGGTGTCTGCGCGGGCCCGCTGCTGGGCGCTGCCCTCACCTTTGCGGCGTTCGGTGCGAACGCTGCCTTCGGTGGGCTGGTGCTGCTGGTATTTGCGGCGGGGATGACGCTGCCGCTCATGGTGCTCGCGCTGCTCTGGAGCCGCATTCCGGCCATCCGAAAGCTGGTGCGGCCGCGCGAACTGCGCATCGGTGCCTGGCGCAACGCGTGGACAAATGTGATTGGCGGGGTGCTGACCGCGTTGATTGGCGTGCTGCTGCTCGTCACCCGCGGTACCACGACGATTGGTGGGCTGGTGGGAGCAACCGCGCAGGCGCAGCTGGAGGGAGACGTGATGCGTCTCACCTCGATGGTGCCTAACTGGGTGATCGCCGTCATCTTTATCGTGTGTGCAGGGGCGTGGGCCGCCGTGGTGGTGGTGCGCGCGAGCCCGACCTCGCCGCAACCCGCGTGTGCGGCCGCCAGCTCCAGCGCGCTGCACGGGGGAGCCACCGAAGCTGAGTAGACTGGACACATGTCCGCAGCATCACGAACAGCGTCGCTCGAGCGTGTCACGAGTGAATCGCAGATCAGTCTCTCAGTCAACCTCGACGGCTCAGGCGAGTCAGATATCGAAACGGGCGTGCCCTTCTTCGATCACATGCTCACCGCTTTTGCCCGCCACTCGCTCACCGATTTGACGGTGCGCGCCACAGGCGACGTGCATATTGATGTACACCACACGGTTGAAGACACCGGCATCCTGCTGGGGCAGGCCCTGCTGCAGGCCCTCGGCGATAAGAGCGGCATTTCGCGCTACGGCGATGCCCTCGTGCCGTTGGATGAAGCACTCGCGCAGGCCGTCGTTGATATTTCTGGCCGCCCCTACCTCGTGCACTCGGGGGAGCCCGCAGGCTTCGAATTCCACCTCATCGGCGGCCACTTCACCGGCTCCATGGTGCGCCACTTCTTTGAGGCCCTCGTCTTGAATGCTCGCCTCACCGCACACATCAAGCTCGTTGAGGGGCGCGACCCGCACCACATCGCCGAGGCCGAGTTCAAGGCATTCGCGCGCGCATTCCGCGTCGCCAAGGCACTCGATCCCCTCGTCAAGGGTGTGCCGTCCACCAAGGGCGCTCTGTGACCGCGAAGCAGGTGGTCGTGCTCGACTACGGTTCGGGCAACGTGCACTCTGCAGTGAAGGCGCTCGTCGCCGCCGGCGCCGAGGTGACGCTCACGCGTGACCCCAAGCTTGTTGCCGAAGCCGATGGCCTGTTCGTGCCAGGCGTGGGCGCGTTCGACGCCGTCATGCAGCAGCTGCGCGATGTGCGCGGCGATGAAATGATCGATCGCCGGCTCGCGGGCGGTCGCCCGGTGCTGGGCGTGTGCGTGGGCCAGCAGGTGATGTTCGCGCGTGGTATCGAGCGCGGCGTCGACGTTGAAGGCCTCGGGCAGTGGCCTGAGACCGTGCACCAGCTGAAGGCTGATGTGCTGCCCCACATGGGCTGGAACACCGTCGACGCTCCCGAAGACTCCACGTTGTTTCACGGTATTGAGCACGAACGCTTCTACTTTGTGCACAGCTACGCGGCCACCGAATGGTCGATTGAGGGCCGTGGCGCGGCCACTCGCCCCCGCGTGACGTGGGCCGAGCACGGCGAGCGATTCGTCGCGGCCGTCGAGAACGGGCCGTTGTGCACGACCCAGTTCCACCCCGAGAAGTCGGGCGAGGCCGGTATCCAGCTGCTGCGCAACTGGATCGCCACGCTCTAACGCTGTTGCGCCGGCCGCGTTGCCGGCGCCCCATGACACCCCACTGACGAGGAGAGACTCGAGATGACCGAATTCGCTGTGACCCCGAAACTGCAGCTGCTGCCCGCCATCGACATGGTCGACGGTAAGGCTGTGCGCCTCACCCAGGGCGAGGCCGGCACCGAGACCAACTACGGCAGCCCCGTAGACGCCGCCATGGACTGGATCGAGCAGGGGGCCGAATGGATTCACCTCGTCGACCTCGATGCCGCATTCGGGCGCGGATCGAACGTGTCAGTGGCGAAGAAGATCATTAGCCGTGCCGGCAACGTGAACATCGAGTTCTCGGGCGGCATTCGCGATGACGCGAGCCTCGAGGCCGCGCTCGACATGGGCGCACGCCGTGTCAACCTCGGCACTGCCGCGCTTGAGAACCCCGAGTGGACCCGCTCGGTGATCGCTCGCTTCGGTGACCAGATCGCGGTCGGTCTCGACGTGCGCGGCGAGGTACTCTCGACGCGCGGCTGGACCGAAGATGCCGGCAACATCTGGGAGGTGCTGGCTCGCCTCGAAGACGCCGGTTGCCCCCGCTACGTCGTCACCGACGTCACCAAAGACGGCACGATGCGCGGCCCCAACCTCGAGCTGCTGGCCAAGATGTGCGAGCACACCGATCGCCCCGTTGTCGCCTCGGGCGGCGTCTCAAGCCTCGAAGACCTGGTGGCTCTGCGCGGTCTCGTCCCCAACGGTGTTGAGGGCGCGATCATCGGCAAGGCGCTGTACGACGGCGCGTTCACGCTGCCCGCAGCGCTCGATATCGCTTCGCGGTAGGGCGTAAGCATCGTGGCGATTAAACGGCTCCCTTCCACCGGTGACGCCCCCCGCGCGACGGGGGTGCCCGACAGTCTCGTGCCGGGCGGCCCCGCCGACTCCGCAGGGTTTCCCTGGGCCGGGCGCACGTTTGATCACCACGAAACCGCGTTTGAGGGCGACACGGGCGAGACGCCCGAGCGTCTGCGTCTCGCGGTGCTCAACCTGCGCGCGATCGCTGCAGAAGCGGCGGCGGCCCCCAGCGCGGAAGCGCATTGGGATGCGGTCGCCAGGCTCGCCGACGCACACGCCGAAGTGATTGCGGCGCTTGGTGAATCCCGCGTGCTCGTGCCCATGGTGGCCGAGGCGGGCGACATCGGGCTCACCCCCGAGGGCAAGACGGTCGAGAAGACGCAGGAGCTGTCGATCGTCGCGGTGGCAGCCCCCGACGGCCGCACGGTGCTGCCGGTATTCAGCTCGACCGCCGCCATGACCGCGTGGAACAACACTGCCCGGCCGATTCCGGTGCCGGGGCCACAGGCCGCAGTCGCCGCGGCGCAAGAAGAACACGATCTCATTGTGATTGACGCGGGCAGCGCCGATCTCGTGTACGGCGTGCGCCGCCCCGCCATCGCCGCCCTCGCGCTCGGCGAGCGCTACGTGCCGGCCTGGGCCGACGCCGAGGTCGTGGCCGCCTTCGAGGCCTCGGCCGCCGCCGAGCCCGATGTGGCGCGCGTCTGGATTGCCCCGGCAGATCTCGCGGGGACGCTCGCGGCTCCCGAGGTCGATGTCAGGATCCGGATCTCGCGTGCCCTCACCCGCCCCGAGCTTGAGGCGCTGCTCGGCCGGCTCCAGGGGGCGTGGGCAGGGGAGACCGTGATCGCCGACCGCGTGGATTCGCTGCGCGTGTTCCCGATGCTGCCCGATAACGCGCGCCCCGCAGCTTAACCCCGCGAGGCGTCTCAGCTAGGCTCAAACCATGAGCCTCGTTGATGACCCCCGCCCGTACACGCAGCGCACCGAGGTGCGCAGAGTTGGCGAAAGCGGGCTGCACCTGCCGCTTTTGTCGCTCGGCATGTGGCAGAACTTTGGTGATGATCGCCCGCGCGAAACCCAGCGCGAACTGATTACCGGCGCGTTTGATCGCGGCATTTTTCACTTCGATCTCGCGAATAATTACGGCCCGCCCTACGGTTCGGCCGAGCGCAACTTCGGTCAGATTCTTGCGAGCGATCTCGCCGCGCACCGCGATGAGATTCTGATCTCGACGAAGGCGGGCTGGGATATGTGGCCCGGGCATCACGGTGCCGGCGCGAGCCGCAAGCACCTGATCACGAGCCTCGACCGCTCACTCGAGCGCATCGGCGTCGACAGCGTTGACGTGTTTTACACGCACCGGCCAGACCCGCGCGTGCCGCTCGAAGAGACCGCCCGCGCGCTCGATCACATCGTGCGTACTGGCCGTGCCCACTACATCGGCATGTCCTCCTATGGTGCCGAAGCGAGCCGTGAGCTCGCGACCATGATGCGCGACCTGGGCACCCCGATCACGATTCACCAGCCGTCATACAACATGCTGAACCGGTGGATCGAAACCGAGGGGCTGCTCGATGTGGCGCGCGAGCAGGGCTTCGGCGTCATCGGATTCACGGCGCTGGCGCAGGGCATGCTGACGAACAAGTACCTGGACGGGATGCCCGAGGGTGCGCGCGGCGCAGCCCCCAGCTCCTTCAGTAACGAGGCCCTGACCGATGAAGTGCGTGACCGCCTGCGCGGCATCGCCAAGATCGCGGCTAGCCGTGGGCAGTCGCTGGCCCAACTGGCGTTGGCCTGGGCGCTGCGCGACACACGGGTGTCGAGCCTCGTGGTGGGCGCAAGCCGGCTGTCGCAGCTTGACGAGAACTGGCGTGCGCTCGAAAACCTCACCCTGTCGACCGACGAAATCACCCAGATCGACGGGCTGCTTGCTGGCCTCGACGTCAATGTCGACCTGTGGCGTGACGCTCGCCTCGGCGGAGATGTGCCGGTGCTGGTGTAGCGCTGAAAACGGTGGCCCAGCATTGAGGCTGGGCCACCGGATCGCTGGGCGACTGGGAACCCGCGAGGTGGAGCCGGTTACAGCAGATTGAGCAGCAGCACGTAGCAGGCCGTGCCCGCCGCGATACTGATGAGCGCGCGTCGTTTCGTGACGAGGTGCACCAGCACCGTCACCGCTGTTGCGATGAGTACCGGGAAGACGCGGCCGGGCGCCGCCGTAATCTGGTCTCGAAACACGACGATGGCCAAAATGATGAGGATGCCCGCGGGCATCCACTGCCCGAGTGCCTGCACAAACTTCGACTTGCGCAGTGGCTTGAGCGCTGCGAAGGGCAGCGCGCGCAGCGCGAGGGTAATGACGCCCGCGACCGCGACGCCCGCAATGAGATAGCCGGTGCTAGGCACGATCATCCTCCTGCGGTAAATCTGAGTCTGTGGCGGCATCGGGAGCCGAGGTGCCGCGTCGTTTATTGAGCAAGAACCGCAGCCCGAGCAACACCGTATAGATAATGAGTGCCACAAGCAGGGTGTTCTCGCCGGCCACCAGCATCGAAGCTCCCACTGCGAGGCAGGCAAGCACCGCAGAGGGCAGTTCGCGGCGGCCCCTGATGGCATCCATCGCCATCACGACAAACAGGGCGACGAGCGCGAACTCAAAGCCCTCAATGGGGGCGGGGAGCGCGGCCGCGATCAACGCGCCGAGCAGACTGCCCGATACCCAGTAGGCCTGCATGGCCAGCTGCCCGGTCACAATGCGTGCTGAGCTGAGCTTATCGGGCGGCAGCAATACGTAGGTGGCGTAGGCCTCGTCGATCATCGCGTAGACCGAGTATGCGCGGGGGAGCCCCCTGCGTACCTGGCCCAACGGAAACGAGAACGCATAAAAAACGTGCCGAAAGTTCACCGCAAACACGGTGGCGGCGATGGTGACCAGCGGGGTTGCCGCCGCGAGCATGCTCACGAGCAACAACTCCACTGATCCGGCAAAGATGCCGATCGAGAGCGCCGGGGCCAGCCAGCCGGGGAGGCCGGCTTGGATGACCAAAATACCCAGCGCAATGCCGAGGGGGAAGATGCCCAGGCCGACGCCTAAGGAATCGCGAAGGCCGGCCGCCGCGCCGACGCGGCGCGGCGAACCGTGATCTGTGTGCTGCATATTCCGTTCTTGCTTCGGCCGCTGGGGCGCGAGGGAGGGTGCGCGTGTCGCGCGCACAAAACCGCTTTAGTTGACGGGTCCGGTGTACTTCTCGCCCGGGCCCTTGCCGATGGGATCGGGAATGACCGAGGCCTCGCGGAAGGCGAGCTGCACCGAGCGCAGGCCGTCGCGCAGGCTGCGCGCGTGCATGTCGCTGACTTCGGGTGCCGCTGCGGTGATGAGGCCAGCCAACGAGTTGATGAGCTTACGTGCCTCATCGAGATCGGTCTGAGTCTCGGGGTCATCTGCCAGGCCGACCTTCACGGCGGCCGCGCTCAGCAGGTGCACGCAGGCGGTCGTGATGACCTCAACGGCTGCAACATCAGCGATGTCGCGGGTGGCCTGCGCCACGTCTTCGTCGTGCTGGGGGAGGTCTGCGTTCTGCTCGCTCATGCTGTCCTGTTCTTTCGAAGCTGTTTCTGTGCTAAGATTGGTTCGGTTCTCGGCTTGCGCCGAGATATCGGAAGAGGAGATCCTCCCACCCGGCACCGTATCTAGGTTACCGGGTAGTTGACACCCCGTCGTTCGCGACAGCTTGAGGGTGTGGGAAAGCGCGTGCGCATTCTTTGGTTACCCTCCTTCCGGTGCTTCAGTCGAAGTCCAATCATCGAGAGTAGAGGAGCCGGCGATCAGCGATCCCCGTACGAATGACAGAATCCGCGTCCCCGAGGTGCGACTGGTTGGTCCCAGTGGCGAGCAGATCGGTGTCGTGCCGATTGAGAATGCGCTGCGCCTAGCGGCTGACGCCGATCTCGATCTCGTCGAGGTTGCCCCGAACTCTAAGCCCCCCGTGGCGAAGATTATGGACTTCGGCAAGTTCAAGTATGAGGCGGCCCAGAAGCAGAAGGAAGCCCGTCGCAACCAGGCGAACACGATCCTCAAAGAGGTTCGTTTCCGTCTGAAGATTGACAAGCACGACTACGAGACCAAAACCAAGCGCGCAATGGGCTTCCTGGCCCAGGGCGACAAGGTGAAGGCAATGATCCTGTTCCGCGGTCGCGAGCAGTCGCGCCCCGAGATGGGTGTGCGCCTCCTGCAGCAGTTCGCAGAGGACATCGTCGAGTTCGGCGCAGTGGAATCCACTCCCCGCATTGACGGTCGCAACATGGTGATGGTCATTGCACCGCACAAGAACAAGTCTGAAGCGAAGGCCGAGCTGAACGCTCGCCGTGCCGAAGAAAAAGCCACCCGCAAGTCTGAAAAGACTCCGGGCGAATAAGCTTCGGCGTTTCTAACGCCGTCTAAGACGCGGCCCCCGGGCGCGCACACAACCAAGGAGAAATTGATGCCTAAGCAGAAGACCCACTCGGGTGCCAAGAAGCGTTTCAAGCTGACCGGCTCCGGCAAGCTGATGAAGCAGCGTGCCGGCATGCGCCACAACCTTGAGGTTAAGTCCTCGAAGCGCAAGCGCGCGCTGAACGCTGAGCAGGTGCTCTCGAAGGGCGACGCAAAGGTCGCCATGAAGCTCCTCGGCCACTAAGCCTGAGCTCATCGCTTTCATCTGAGAATTTTCGTAAGGAAGAACTGAAATGGCAAGAGTAAAACGGGCCGTCAACGCCCACAAGAAGCGTCGCGTAATCCTTGAGCGCGCCGAGGGCTACCGCGGTCAGCGTTCACGCCTGTACCGTAAGGCCAAGGAGCAGGTCACTCACTCGCTCGTTTACGCATACAACGACCGTCGTAAGCGTAAGGGTGACTTCCGTCGCCTGTGGATCCAGCGCATCAACGCTGGTGCACGCGCCAACGGCCTGACGTACAACCGTCTCATCCAGGGCCTCGCGCTCGCCAATGTTGAGGTTGACCGTCGCATGCTCTCGGAGCTTGCAACCAACGAGCCCGCAACTTTTGCTGCAATCGTTGAGATCGCGAAGAAGGCACTGCCCGCTGACACGTCAGCACCCAAGGCAGCGTAATTCACGCTCTTCCTTAAATAACCCCGCGCCATTCGGCGCGGGGTTATTTGCATATACGGGGGATGCTGTGGCGCTGCAGTGCTGCAGTACCGCTCAGCTGCTCCGCTACTCGGGCCGGGTAGGGGAGATCGCTTGCCACATCCACTCCGCTGCGATCTCGTGAGACGGCAAAGGATCTATGACAAGCCAAGCTTCCACCACGCCAAAGATTGCGCCCGCTGTTCCTGCGGCCTCGATCTCGATCGGCGCAGAACGGGTACGCCCCGAACCGACAAGTTCGATTCCCTCGCGTACCAGCTGAACGGTGCGGGCTCGCACTCGGCTGGCTACCCGCGACGACCCGTGGGGGCCTAGGGCCTGCCGGTACAGGTCTGCGTGATCGGCAAAGTGCTTCGCGAAGCGCACGAGTTCGGTGGGTGGGGCATCAAAATGCGTGAGCGGAATCGCTTGACGCAACCTGGTTGCGCTCACCTCGAGCGTTTCAAGTGCGCTCGCGAGCAGCTCTTCACGGTCAGCGAAGTGCTGGTAAAAGCTGCTGCGATTCACCCCGGCAAGTGCCACAATCTCGGTCACCGGAATGTCGTTAATCGGCCGATGTGCGGCCAAATCAAGCACCGCCGCGAAGAGGGTGGCCTGGGTGTGTGCTGCGCGTGGATCCATGCCTTGATTCTGCCAGTTCGCTGATGGCAGAGCGGTCCATCTAGTTTCTCCAACAGGTGTCGGAGTAGGGTAAAGGTGTACGGCATCGTGACCGCTCGATGCGCCGAGACTGAGGAGACACCGTGGCAACACTCACCGCAAACAGCACCATTGGCGACTGGCTTGATGACGAACGCGGCAGCGCTGCAGTGAAGGGGCTGCTTGCAGCCTCGGGCGCGTCTGAAGAATCTCTCGCACCGGTGCGAGGCCTGCCGCTGCAGCAGATGGTTGCCCTCAGTCAGGGCAAGATGCCGCAGTCGGTCATCGATGATCTCGTGCGTTCAGTAAACGGCGGCGAGATCCCCGAGGACGACGTCGTCACCGGCTGGCAGGAGAAGGTGACGCATGGTCGCTTCTCGGGCCAGACCATCGTGGTGACGGGTGCGGCTGGCGGCATCGGCCAGGCCACCGCTTCACGCATCGTGCGCGAGGGTGGGCGTGTTATTGCCGTCGATATTTCGGCTGAGAAGCTCGAAGCATTCGCCCAGCAGGTACCCGCAGGTTCGGTTGTCGCAGTGGCTGCTGACGTCACGAAGCAGGAAGACATCGATCGCGTGGTCGCCGCGGCCGAGGGTAAGATCGATGGCCTCGCCAACGTCGCCGGTATCAACGACGACTTCTCGCCGATTCACGAGACGAGTGACCAGATCTGGGATCGCGTCATTGGCATCAACCTGACGGGTGTGTTCAAGCTCACTCGCGCCGTGGTACCGGTAATGCTCGAAGCCGGTAAGGGCTCGGTCGTCAACGTCACCTCTGAAGCCGGTATTCGTGGCAACGCCTCGGGCAACGCCTACACCGTGTCGAAGCACGGCGTGGTGGGCCTGACGCGCAGCGCGGCATTCATGTACGCCAAGCAGGGCATTCGCGTCAACGCGGTGGCCCCGGGCGGTGTGGCAACGGGCATCCCGTTCCCCGCGCACGTCTCAGAGGTCGGCAGCGCACGCCTGCAGCCGTTCCAGTCGGCGATCCCGTCGCTGGCAACGGCTGAGCAGCTCGCCGCATCTATTACCTTCTTGCTGAGTGATGACGGCGTGAACATTAACGGTGCTATCCTGCCCTCTGATGGCGGCTGGTCGGTGCAGTAACCGGAGCATCTTGAAGCGGGGGTTGAAGGATCCCCGAGCGTGACGGGCGTGAACTCAGCTTCTGCCTGGCGTGGATTTGCCTTTTACCGATCGGTACAGCAGGATTGGCTGTACCGATCGGTAAAGCACTGCTCGGTGTTTCGAAAGGAATTCAGGCATGGAACCTCGTCCTCCGCTTCCGCCGTTCACTAACGTCACCGCAGTGCAGAAAGCGCGTGCTGCTGAAGACGCATGGAACACGCAAGACCCATACCGCGTATCGCTTGCCTATACGCCTGAAAGTGAATGGCGCAATCGGAACAAATTCATTGCGGGCAGAGAACAGATTGTCGAGTTCTTGACACAGAAATGGGCACGCGAAACGGAATATCGCCTCATCAAAGAGGTGTGGGCACACACTGATAACCGAATTGCAGTTCGGTTTGTGTACGAGTGGAGAGACGTCGAGGGGCAGTGGTTTCGCTCCTTTGGCAACGAGAATTGGGAATTCGATACATTCGGGCTCATGCAACGCCGGCTTGCAGCGATCAATGATGTCGCAATTGCTGATGCCGACCGGTTATTCCACTGGCCGATGGGGCCGAGGCCTGTGGCGCACCCCGGCTTGACTGAGTTGGGTATCTAAGCGCATGGTCAAACCATCGACTACCCGTGCTGCAGTGATCCCTGCGCTGGCGGAGGCCTTCAGAACCCACGGATTTGAAGGTGCCAGCATGGCAGTCTTGCAAGACGCCACCGGTCTGGGACGCGGGAGTCTCTACAATTTCTTTCCCGGTGGTAAGGACGAGATGGCGCAAGCCGTACTTGAAGACATTGATGACTGGTTTCAGCTCAACGTCTTTGGCTCGCTGCGTGCCGCGAGTGGTGGCAATACTGCTGAAGCACGCACCTCAGTGGCTGCAATGTTTACCACTGTGGACAACTACTTTCAATCGGGGCAACGAGTGTGTCTGCCAGGCGCGTTTGCCGTGGGGCGTGAACGGGATCGCTTCGCCATCGCAGTGTCTGCATACTTCGTTGAATGGATCGAAGTGCTGACTGCCGCGCTCGTCGCTATGGGTCATGCCGATGCCAGGGCCATCGCGTTGCGTACCATTGCGGCGGTGCAGGGCGGTATCGTGCTGGCGCGAGCGTTGTCAGACAATACCGCATTCACTTCCGTGCTGAGCGCTGCCAGGGCTGAAGCTATTTTGTGACCCAATTACTGAGTCGCTTACATCTGTTGCGGCTAGTCTTATGGGGTGTACGACGAGATCCTGAGTAACCCCAAATCCACCCGAGTGAAGCGTGTCGCAGCACTCTCACGTAAGAAAGAGCGCGTCGAACAGGGCCGCTTTCTGGTCGAGGGCCCGCAAGCTGTGCGCGAGCTCCTCACCCACCGCGCAGACCTCGCCGAGGTCGTATTCGCGACGCAGGGCGATGAGCCGTGGCAGGCAGAGCTGAAGACGCTCGCAGAGCAGGCCGGGGTATACCTCGATTATGTCTCCGACAGCGTGCTCGCCGCGATGTCTGAGACCGTCAACCCGCAGGGTATCGTCGCGGTTGCGACCACGTGGGAGGGCAACCTCACCGAGGCCCTTAAAGACGCACGCCTCGTCGTGATCATGCACGAGGTGCGCGACCCGGGTAACGCCGGTGCCGTGCTGCGCGCCGCCGATGCCGCTGGCGCCGACGTCGTTATTTTTGCGGGCGAGAGCATCGACCCGTTCCACCCCAAGGTGGTGCGCTCGACGACCGGATCCATGTTCCACCTGCCGGTAGAGGTCACCTTGTCGCTCGAGGAAGCCGTCACCGCGGTGCGCGAAGCCGGGCTCACCTCGCTCGCCGCCGACGTGCGCGGCAGCGATGTGCTCGAGGCACGCGCCGATGGTGTGCTCGCCGGTCGCGTGGCCTGGGTCTTCGGTAACGAAGCTCGCGGTCTCAGCGAAGCCGAGCGCGCGCTCGTTGACCGTTCGCTGAAGCTGCCCATCTACGGCGCCGCCGAGTCGCTCAACCTCGCGACCGCCGCGAGCGTACTGATCTACGAAACCGCGTTCGCACAGCGGGCATAATCGCCGCTTCACGGTCAATACAACGGTGCCGTGTGCCGCTGCAATTGCAGTGGCACACGGCACCGTTGTATTGACACGGAGCTATTTCAGGAGCGAAGCTCCGAGAAGCTCCCCGGGGCGAAAGCCCGGCAGCATCGCGAACACGGCAGAGCCCACGTGCGTGACCCACTCATTGAGCAGGTCAAGCTCGTCAAGCCGCTGCTGAATCGGCACGAACTGACGCAGCGGGTCGCGCTGATAACACCCAAACAGCAGCCCCGATTCGGTGCCATCATCGTAGTTCACCGCGCGCCGAAAAATGCGCTCGGTGGGATCCTCAGAGTGCGCCCGCCGCACGTGAGCGAAGCTCGCAATCACCGGCAACCCGGCCGCCGTTTTCGCATCAAAGTCGACGGGGGTGTGCTCGGTGCCGCCGGTGAGCGGCGCCCCGTCTGCGAGCGTGCGCCCGATCGTCTGCTCGCGCCCGGGGCGATCGACCATGTCCCAGGTGTCGAGCTCCATGCGAATGCGCCGCAGCACGAGGGCCGAACCGCCTGCGAGCCACCCCGCCTCATCGCCCAGCCACACGAGCTGCGCAAAATCGTTATCTGCGGGAGCAGGGTTCACCGTACCGTCGACCTGCCCCATGAGATTACGCATGGTGGAGCCGGCCTGCTCGGCGCCGCGGGCCTGCCGAAACCCCTGCTGCACCCAGGCGCGTTCGGCGAACGACGCGAGATCGCGATCGAGCATGCGGCAGGCGTGAGCGAGTGCGAGCGGATCATCCGATTGCACAAGCACCACGAGATCTCCGCCGTCATACCCCGCACCTAACTGGTCGCGCGCGAACGCGGGCAGCGGCGCGAGCCACGCGGGCCGCAGCCCGGCATCGACGCGCTCGACGAGTACCGGCCCCACGCCCACCGTGATGGTGAGGCGCGCGGGCCGCTCGGCAAGCTCGGGCTCGGGGTCAGCGAGCGGCGCGACCCCCTGCGTGAGCGCCTCGATGTCTCCCGTGAGAATACGAAACATGCGCACGAGAGCGGCCCGGTCGGTCGCCTTCCTGAGCGAGTACGCCACATACCGCGCGTGCGCGGCAGGCGCAGACACGATGCCCGCCTGATGTGGGCCATGACAGGCCAGGGCCTCGCCGCCAAAGGGAGCTGGGGTGGCTGATGCGGGATCCGGATCCCCGGCGAACGCCCGCGACCCGAGCGTGGCCGCGAGCGTCGCGCCCACGCCCAGCGCCGCGCCGGTCGCGCCCCCGGTGAGGAGGGCGCGGCGGCTGACGCTGGGGGAGGACGCGGGGTGCTGCGGGTTAGTGCTCGGTTTCGTGCGCATCGGCATCGCCGGCGTAGTTTTCTTGTGCGCCGCCGAAATCCTTCGCCAGCACCGTGGCGTCGAGGGTGCTGCCGTCGTCGAACGTGAGCGTGACGGGCACCTCATCGCCGGCGAGCAGCGGGGCCTGAAGCTCCATCAGCATGATGTGATTGCCGCCGGGAGCGAGTTCGAAGCTGCCGCCAGCCGGCACTGAAAAGCCGCCTTCGACCTCGCGCATGGTGGTGCTCGACCCCGAGGTGATCGATTCGTGCAGCTCGACGATATCGGCCACGCTGCTCGTCGCTGAGACGAGGGTGAGGTCAGTATCGCCGGCGTTATGCAGCGTGCCGAACACGCCGCTCATGCCGTCGGCGGCTTTGGCCCAGCCGCCGTCGAGCGTCACCGCGCCGTCGGGGTTCGTTGCAGCCAGGGCTCCCTGAGACGTGGCTTCAGCAGAGACGGCACCGGTGGACGACTCGCCAGCATCAGCTTCTGAGCAGCCCACGAGCGCCAGCGCCGCCACAATGGCGGCTGACGCGAGCGAGAGCGGAATAGCGCGGCGCATCAGTTGTTCTTCCCGTCAGTCTGGTCTGCGTCGCGCTGCATCTGAGCCAGCCGGCGTGAACGGGCCACAAACGCGGCGATCACCACGGCGATGACGAGCACGCCACCAATACCCAAGAAGACGTACAGGCTGGTGGGCGCGGGCGGCAGATCGGTGCCCGCGGCGGGGAGGTTGGGGTTGACCGGGGTCGCCTGCTCGGCGTCATGGTCGCCCGCTGCAGCAGGGTCGAGCAGCTCAGCAGAACCATCGGCCGCCACGCTCAGCGTGAACGCGCCATCGATGGGGTGGCCATCGCTCGACACGACGCGCCAGGCCCCGGCGTAGTCGCCGGCCTCAAGGTCGGCGGCGAGGGGCTGGGTGACATTGGGGCCCGAAACCTCGGGGGCGCCCGCGGTCGCGTCGGTGCCCGTGGCGTCGGTGATGACGAACTCGGTGCCGAGCTCAATGATGCTGTTGCTGAAGCTCAACTGAATCGCCTCGACCGCACCGTCGGGGGCCGTCACGACCTCTGAGCTGACGAGCTCATCGTGGGCGAGGGCTGGGCTCGCCGGCCCCATGGCGAGACCCGCGAGCGCGAGGGCGGCCACCGCGGTGAGGGCGGCGCCCCAGCGGGTGACTGATGCGCGCCGCGGTGTCGCGGGCTGTGCCTCGCTGATCGAAGCTGAAGTGATGGAACGGATAGCGGGGGAGTGCTGAGACATGTGGTCTCCAAATTTCTCGGTAGTACCGGATGGTGCGCGAACGCGAGCAACAGCGTGGGCGCGCTGACAGCATGAGGGTGTCAAAGCGGGTACGCCGCACAAAGGTTGGTGCGTGGCCGCCGCGTGCATGAGCGACGGGCGCGGTGAGTGCGCAGAATGCGCGAGGAACAAGCTGGTGGTTATGCCGCGCGCGGTGGCCCGCGATGCGAGATTACCGAGAACAGTGCGGGCCGCGGGCGGCACCACGCAAAAGCGGGGGCAGGCACGCGAGACACCCGCAGCGCGGTGACGGTGACCGCGCGCGAGAATGGAACCACGCGTCGCACGAGTCGTGCGATGGCGCGCAGCGCGCGATCGCCGCTGTGCAGCAGCGCGATGGTGACGGCGGCGGCCACAGTGTGGCCCAGCAGCATCGCAAGCCCCGCGGTCGTGGCGGTCGCGTTGGCTGGTAGATCGGGCACGAACCCCTGCAGCTGCGCGAGGTGCGCGGCGTGGAGCGAAGCGGGGGTGGTGCCAGCTCCTTCAAGCGGGAACGATCCGAGCCCGGCAAAACTCCAGTGATACACAAACTGGGCGGCGCCCACGGCGAGCGCGAGCCGCCACAGCGCAAACTTACGCCCCGCGAGCGCGGTGCTCAACGGCAGCGCGAGCAGCGTCGTTGCGAGCACCGACAGCCAGGTGACCTGACCGCCCGCGAGGGCGTGCGAAGCTGCCGCCGTGAGCGAGGCCGCCGAAGCGATCGCGGTGCCACGCACCACGCGCTCACCGCGACTGATCGCGGGAGCGGCGTGGGGCCGCGGCACGGGGCTCTGCATAGCGTTTAGTCTACTGGCGCACCGCCTGGGTATTTACGCCGCATCGCAGAGAATTGCTTTCACTTCAGTGGCGCGATGCCGTTCCAAATAATGTCGACCGCGGCACGGCACCGCAGCATCGTTTCGGGATCAGTGAGCTCGGCTCCACGCGCGACCAGCTGGTAATAGAAGACGCCCGAGAGCAGGTCTAAGGTCGCATCGAGGTCGACGCCTGCGCGCACCTCGCCCCGGTCTTGAGCGCGTTGCAAGAACGCGAGCAGCGGCACTCGCCGTTGCGAGACGTGCCGATTCCAGTACTCGTGCTGTAGATCGGGGTCAGCTAGGGCAAGCAGCAACCGCTGCCGAACGCGGCTCTCGGGATAGCTTTCGAGCACGGGCCGGTCGGGCCCTGGGTACGCAGACAGAATCGCTTCGCGCGCGGTCATCTCGTCGGGTGGGTACACCACTTCACGGCTCACATCGAGGGCATCAGAGATGAGCACATCGAGGGTGCTCCAGCGCCGATAGATGGCCGCGCGGCTCACCCCGCTGCGTGCTACCACCTCTTTCACGGTGACGGTGATGCCCGCATCGATGAGGTCGACCACGGTCTGCAGCACCTGTGACTCGAGCGCGGCATCACGGGGCCGACCGGGGCGGCGCTGGGCCACTCCGGTCGGCTCGCTCTGTGGCTGTGGCAAGTTAGACGCCGGCACGCTCGTGCAACTGCCCGATCAAGCTGTCGCTCAGCCCCGCAGATTTCAGCGGTGCGAGCGGGTCGCCGTACTGCGCGCGCAGCGTGGTGAGCGTCACACGCATGGCATCGTCGGCACCGGGCTGCTGCGTGGCGAGCTTCGCAGCAGCGTCGAGGTCAAAGCCCGCCGCGAGCATCACCCGGCGCAGGTTCGGCCGGGTGCGCTCCATGATGGCCTCGGTATTGGGGTGTGTGCGCTCGTAGTCGGTGATGATGGCTTCATCTTCGGCGCCGAGAGCGAGCAGCAGCGCGGCCGCCAAGACGCCAGTGCGGTCACGCCCGGCGGCGCAGTGGAACGCCACCGTTCCCTGGGCGTGCGCCAAGACAGCGAGGGCGGCAACAATCTGCGGGGCAGCTGAAGTGAACAGCGCCGGGTAGAACGCGGTCATATTGGGCATGGTGCCGGGTTTCGACTGCGGCGCCTTATTCGAGGAAAGATCTGTCACAAACGGAATGTGATGATAGGTCACCGCATGCTGCTGCAGTGCACCGCGGCCGGTGGCCTCCACCTCGCCGCGTGAACGCAGGTCGATGACCGCGGTGAGCCCGGCGTCTACCAACTCTTGCGCTGAGGCTGCGGGGATCGTGGTGAGGTCATCTGCGCGAATCGCAAAACCGTGTGCCACGGTGCCACCGGCGACGGGAATGCCGCCGAGGTCACGCAGGTTGACGGGGGCGCTGAGCTGAATCTCGTCGGGGGAAAGAGTGATGGTCATGTGATTCTCCGTCTAATAAAGGCGCTTGCCTGGTCAATCACCGTCACGACGACGATGATGCAGATGATGATGGCGCTCAAGTGGCCGTAGTCGTACATGCGCATAGCTGTGGTGAGTTCGAGGCCGATGCCGCCGGCCCCCACAAGCCCCAGCATGGTGGCGCCGCGCACGCTGCCTTCGAACAGCAGCAGTGTGTACGACACCAGCAGTGGTGCCGCCTGCGGCAGCACGCCGTACTGGATTGTTTGGCGGTGGGATGCTCCCACCGATTTCATGGCGATGATCGGGCCGTCATCTACCGATTCCATGGCCTCTGCGTAGATCTTGCCGATGGAACCTAAGGAGCCCAAGGTCATGGCGAGGATGCCGGCGAAGGGCCCCAGGCCCACCGCTGACACAAACATCAGCGCGAAGACCAGGTCGGGCACCGCGCGAATCACGTTCATGATCCAGCGGGCCGGGTAATACACCCACTTCGGGGCGAGGTTTGACGCTGCGGCCATGGCCACAAAGAGTGAGAGCACCGACCCGAGCACGGTGGAGACGATTGCCATCTGCACGGTTTCAACGAGCAGGCTGACAATCAATCCCAGTTTCGAGAAATCAGGTGGGAAGAGGCGCGACAGGAAGTCGGCCATATTGATGGTGCCCTCGCCGAGCTTCTGGAAGTTGAATCCCACGCCCTGAAACGACCACAGCAGAAAGATGACCGCGGCCACGGCGCCCACGAGAAATCTCGTGCGCGGCACCGACACCGCACGTTCGAGCCGTGCGCGCTCGATGGGGTCGAGCTGTTTCTTCTTGCGGTTCTTCTTCGCGGCCAGGTGTGCGGCCTTGCCCTTCTTCTTTTTCTTCTTTTTGGGCTCGTCGGCTTCGCTGTGGGCGGGGTGATCAGTGGTCAGTGTCATCGCCGTTCTCCTCTCCGTCGTACAGCACTTCAAGTTGCGCCGCATCGAGTGTGTTGGTGGGCGCAGAGACCAGCATTTTGCCGTGTTTCAGACCGACAATGCGGTCGCTGTGGCGCAGCGCCAAGGGCAGCACATGCAAGCTCACGAGCACCGGGATGCCGTCTTCATGAGCGATGCTGCGCAGCAGCTCGAGCACCGAATCAGACAGCTTCGGATCGAGCGAGGCCACGGGCTCATCGGCGAGGATGAGCTGCGGGTCTTGCATCAGCGCCCGCGCGATGGCCACGCGCTGCTGCTGACCGCCGCTCAAGGAGCGCGCCTGATCATTCGCTTTGTGCGCGATGCCCACCCGGTCGAGCAGCTCGAGCGCGCGTTTGCGCTGAGCCGTGGTGAAGCCGCCCAAGATGTTGAACGGCCCCGAGGAGTGCAGCCCGCCGGTGAGCACATTGGTGAGCACGCTCAGCCGCCCGATGAGGTTGAACTGCTGAAACACCTGGCCGGTGCGTGCGCGCAGATCTCGAATCTCGCCGCGTTTGAGATTGGTGACGTCGTACCCTGCGACCCGCACCGAGCCCTCGGTGATCGGAGCGAATCCGGTGAGGCTCTTCATCAGGGTTGATTTGCCTGACCCCGATGACCCAAGCAACGCCACCATCTCGCCGGGATACAGGTCGAGGTTGACACCGTCAAGCACGAGGCCGTCGGTGTCGTTGTACTCCACCGCAAGGCCCTGCACCTGCACTTTGGGAAGCGCCAACCGTAATTCTTGTGTGGAGGGCGCAATCATGTGGGTCGTCATTACTTCAGATCCGAGATATCGACGCCGGCGACGGCGGCAACCTTAACGAGCGAATCAAAGGCATCAGCACCCGGCTCAAGAGTGGGCTCGTTGCTCAACATTCCGGTCTCAGCGTAGACTCCCAGCTGGTCAGCGTTGTCTTCGGAGAAGACCTGGGGGAGTGCGTCGAGCAGTGCGGCGCGTTTCGCGCTGCTGATCTCTTGGCTGGCGATCACGGCCATGCTGACGTCCATGGGGATGCTCTCTCCGATGAACCGTACGTCGCCCTCTTCGAACGGGAAGTAGTCAGAACCCCACATTGTGGTCAGCATGGTCGCCGTGCAGGCGGCGTCGATCTGCTTTTCTTTCACGGCGACCGCGCTGCGATCGTGGCCGCCGGTGAACATGGTCTCGTAATCGACGTCACGTTCAAGGCCGACGCTGTCGAGCAGGTGAACGGGCATGAAAAATCCCGAGCTTGACCCGGGGTCGGCGAACCCGATGGTCTTGCCCTTGAGGTCTTCGACCGACTGAATCGGTGAGTCAGCCAAGACGTAGCACTTGGAGACGGGGTCGGAGGATCCGGGCCAGGTCATCAGGGCATCGACCTCGCCGGTGTTGACCGCGAGCGCGCTGGGGAACGCGCTCATCAGGGCCATGTCGACGTGGTCGGAGCGCACTGCCTCGACGACGCCTAGGTAGTCGGGCGCATCGGTGATCTCCACCTCCATGCCCGTCTTGGCGGTGATGAGCTTGCCGAGTGCCTCGATGGGGTTGACCGCCATCGGATCGTCACCCGTGGGGAGGGTCGCAATACGAATCACGTCGTTCTCTGGGCTGTCGGCCTCGGCCGTGCCGCTTGCGCAGCCGGTGAGCGCGATGACGCTGACGAGCGAGAGCGCGCTCAGGCTGAGGAGGGTGCGTGTCTTCATGAGCAAGTGTGCCTTTCACAGGTGGGAAACCATTCGTGTATGAGTTAAACCGGCGAATGTGTCATCGAATTACGAGAACGTGAGACTCGTATTGAACGGTGTATGAACAGCAGGTGGACCGGGCCGATTGGGGTGCACAGCGTCACTAGGTTTAAAGACATAGCGCCAAGGGTTCCGAGGTGTCACCGAGGTGACTCTGTCTGGTCCGAGCCGCGCCGCGCTGGCCTCGGTAGGCCCGCGTCATTCGCCAGGAGAAAAGCCTGGGGGAGCGCCGCTCGCCGCATCCGAGACCGGTGAGCTGAAGGTCGAGTCATGTCAACGACAGCATTTGTGCTGGTCTTTGCTGCCGCATTCGCGCACGCCGCGTGGAACATCATCGCCCACGGGTCGAGCCGCACCGGGTTGCCATTTCTGTGGTGGGGGTCGCTCATCAGCATGCTGATGTGGGTGGGCGTGATTCCGTTCACCGGCGGTTTTGGCGCGGCCGACCTGCGGGGGTTTCTCGCCGGCGCGGGGGTCTCTGCGGTGTTGCACGTCGCATACATGTTGGTGCTGCAGCGCGGCTACACCGTCGGCGACCTCTCGACCGTGTACGCCACCGCGCGCGGTACCGGGCCGATGCTGACCGTGCTGATCGCAGTGTTGTTTCTGGGGGAGCGGCCGGCACCGCTCGCGCTGCTGGGCGTGGCGGTGCTCGTGTGCGGAATCGTCGCCATCGGATTCATCGGCCGCCCCCTCCACACCGATATGCGCACCCCCACACGCAAGATCCTCGGCATGGATCCGGGCCTCTTCTATGGGCTCGTGACGGGCGTCGCCATCGCGACCTACACAATCTGGGATACCCATGCGCTGCGCGAGTGGGGCGCCACCCCGGTGGCCTTCATGGTCGGCTGCCTGGCGCTCGAGATTCCCATCTACACGCTGGTGATCTGGAAGCGTCGCGGCGAACTCATGCCCACGCTGCGTGAGCAGTGGAAGCGACTCATCGCGTTTGGGTTCTTCTCGCCGCTGTCATACATCTTGGTGCTCACCGCCGTCACGATTGCGCCCGTCTCGCTCGTGGCCCCCGTGCGCGAGGTGAGCGTGGTGCTCGTGAGCCTGTTTGGGGCGATCGTGTTCAAAGAGCACCGCCCGGTGGCCCGGGTCGCGGCCTCAGTCGTGGTGGTCGGCGGCGTCGTGCTGCTCAGCATTGGGTGAGCGATGCAGACAACACTCCGGTGATCGCGACACCCACTGTTCAGATAGTTAAGAACCGGGTGAATAGGCGTTGAACAGCCAACAAAAACGCGACTTTTCGCCCTTTTTGAGTGCAACAGTTGAGCCGGTTCGAAAACCTCCACCCCCTCCGAAAGGACATCATGAAGCTCCGTGCACTCAAGACGACCGCAGCTCTCGCGGGCGTCGCACTCCTCGGCCTCGGCCTCGCATCATGCTCAGCCAGCGCAGCAGCAGATGGCTCAGCCACTGCGGGCGATGCCGCGGGTTACGCGGTCGATGCAGAAACGCTCGTCTTTGGCGTGGTGCCCGACTCCGTCGACACCGAGACCAACTACCAGCCGCTGATGGACTACATCGAGCAGGAGTCGGGTAAGACGGTCGAGTACCACGAGTCCACCGACTACGCGGCACTCATCGAGGCTGCGATCGCCGGCAAGATCGACGTGGCCTCCTTCTCAGGCTTCACGTACGTCACCGCAATGAACAACGGTGCGGCGCTCACCCCGATCTCGTCGATCATGAACGGCCCCGACCAGGAGCCCGGCTACTACTCAGAAGCCATCGTGCCGGTTGACAGCAAGGTGACGTCGCTCGAAGAGTTCAAGGACCTGAAGGTCTGCTTCGTTGATCCGTCATCGACCTCGGGTTACCTGTTCCCGAGCTACAACCTGCTTGAGGCAGGCCTCGACCCCGAGACCGACGTCACCCCGGTGTTCGCCGGTAAGCACGACGTGAGCGTGCAGAAGGTCGGCGAGGGCGTCGAGTGCGAGGCTGGCTTCGCAGAGGACAGCGAAGTGCTGAAGTCCGACAAGGTGAAGTCGATCCAGCAGACGATGGTGCCCGGTGCACCCATTGTGATGTCTGACACGCTCCCCGCAGATGTGCAGGAGACGCTCGTGGCCGCCCTCGAAGAGGTCACCATCGACGAAATGATCGAGTCGGGCATCGACAGCGCCGACAGCGACGCCTTCCGCGCAACGTTCTACGCCACCGAGCCCGTTGACGACGCATACTACGACACCGTGCGCGACATCTGCGAGAAGACCAACGCTGAGCAGTGCAAGGCGTAACGCAGCACCGCACTCGCGCAGTACCCGCAACATCTGCTGTAACACAGCACCCGCAGTAACGCATTAAGAAATCTGATTGTCTGGAACCCGAGAGGCCCACATCGTGACTCACTCAAATACCGTTCTCCGCGTTGACGGACTAACGAAGCAGTTCGGTGACACCACCGCGCTCAGCGATGTCTCGCTCAGCGTCGGCACCGGCGAGATCGTGGTGTTGCTGGGACTCTCGGGTTCTGGAAAATCGACCCTGCTGCGCCACATCAATGGCCTTGAGGAGCCGACCGCTGGTGCGGTTGAGGTACTCGGCCAGGCTGTGCCGCAGTTGTCAGGCCGCAAGCTGCGCGAACTGCGCGGCCGCATCGGCTTTATTTTTCAGCAGTTCGAGCTCGTGGGCCCGCTCAGCGTGCTCGAAAACGTGCTGAGCGGTTCGCTCGGCACCCTGCGCGGGCCCCGCCTGGGCCTGTTCAGCTACCCTCGTGACTACAAGCGCCGGGCGCTTGAAAAGCTCGAGCGCGTGGGGCTGCTCGACCGCGCCTACCAGCGCGCCGACACCCTCTCGGGCGGCCAGCAGCAGCGCGTCGCGATTGCGCGCGCGCTGATGCAGAACCCCGAGGTGCTGCTGGCCGATGAGCCAGTCGCCTCGCTCGACCCCGAGTCAAGCACGCAGGTGATGTCGCTGATCCGTGAGATCGCGGCCGACGACGGCCTCACCGTCGTGTGCAGCCTGCACCAGGTCGATCTGGCGATCTCGTGGGCCGACCGCATCGTTGGCCTGCGCCACGGCGAGCTCGTGCTCGACATGCCCGCCGCGGGCCTCAGCAAGGCCGAGGTCATGGAGATCTACGGCCGCGTTGCCACGTCGACCGCCGAGCTTTCTGCGGTCGAGAACGAGCTGCGCGGCGCGCGGGGCCTCGACATGGCCGAGCTCGTCTCGTGACGCTGACCGCGGTACCCACCCCGCCCATCACCGATCGCGCGCCCAAACGCCAGCGCGACCCGCAGCGCATCGCCGCGGGCATCTCCCTGGGCGTGCTCGTGATCCTCGCGATCGTGGCTTTGATCCGGATCGATATCTCCTTCACCAGCATGCTGCAGAGCGGTGAGAACGCGCAGCGATTCTTTGCGCGCGTTGGGGGCCTCGAGTTCCCCGAGCCGATGAAGCTGCTCGAACTCACCGTGCTCACCGTCGGCCTCGTGCTCACGGGCACCGTGCTCGCGGCCGTGCTGTCGGTGCCCGTCGCATACCTCGCGGCGGCCAACACCTCGCCCAGCTCGACCTGGCGCGGCATCGCCCGTTTCATCGGCGTCTTCACCCGCGCAGTGCCCGACGTCGTACTCGCGATGGTGTTCGTGCTGCTGTTCTCGCTCGGCGCGCTGCCCGGTATTCTCGCCATCGGTATCCACTCCATCGGCATGATCTCGAAGATGTTTGCCGACGCGATCGAGCAGATCGACGAGGGCCCCCGCCTCGCCATTCGCGCCAGCGGCGGGTCAAAAATGCAGGAATTCACGGTCGGCATTCTGCCGCAGGTCGCCCCCTCGTGGGTCGCCACCGTGCTGCACCGCAACGACATCAACCTGCGAGGATCAGTAATTCTCGGCTACGTCGGCGTCGCAGGCCTCGGCCTCGAAATGTCGTACGCATTCAAGTCGCTGAACTACGGCCTCGGCCTCGGGATCGCCGTCGTGATCTTCGCGCTGTGCGTGATCATGGAGGTCATCTCGAGCGCGGTGCGCGTGAGCATGCTCGGCGATCAGGCCGGCAAGGGCGTCTTCGTGAAGCTGTTCTCACGTAACGGTGCCCGCAAGACCGTAGCCCCCGGCACCGCCGTGTACGCCTCGGTTGACGCGGCCATGCACCGGCCGTGGACCCCGACCCGGGTGCGCAACCTCGGCGCCGCCTGGCTCGCCGTCGCCGCCATTGTGGCGGGCGTCGTGGTGAGCAACATCACCTGGAGCGACTTCTTCACCTTCTGGGCGAAGGTGCCGCCCGTCGCCGCATCATTCTGGCCGCCGAACTTTGGCAACTACGGCTTCGAAACCATCTTCATCGCGATGGTCGAAACCATTGAGATCGCGCTCGCCGCCACCCTCATCACCTTTATCCTGTCGATCGTGATCGGGTCGCTCGCGGCCCGCAACGTGGCCCCGAACGCGGGCACACGCGGCGGTTTCAGGTTCTTGCTCGTGATCATTCGCGGTATTCCTGAGCTGATCCTCGCGATCGTGCTCATCGTCATCACGGGCCTCGGCGCGCAGGCCGGCACCATCGCCCTCGCCATTGGCGGGATCGGGCTGCTGGGCAAGCTCATCGCCGACTCCCTCGAAGAGGTGCCGCGCGGCCCCGAGCGGGCGCTGTCTGCCGCAGGCGCGAGCCGCATGCAGAAGTTCGCGGGCTCCACTCTGCCGCAGGGCACCCCCGCCCTCGTCGGTCACACCTTCTACATGCTCGACACCAATGTGCGTGCGGCGACCCTGCTGGGCATCGTTGGCGGCGGCGGCGTCGGCTACTACCTGCTCAACGCAGGCCAGGGATCGAACTACCAGCTGGTGGGCTCGATCGTGATCATGATTCTTATCACGGTGCTGCTCGTCGAAGCCCTGTCACTGTGGATGCGAAAGGTACTGCGATGAGCGCGACAACCTATGACCTCGTAGTAGTGGGCGGCGGCATCGTCGGCCTGGGCGCAGCATACGCCGCGGTGAAGCGCGGGCAGCGAGTGCTCGTCATCGAGCGCGGTGCTTCTGCCACCGGCGCCAGCATTCGCAACTTCGGTCACCTGTGCAGCGGCGTACACTCGGGCGACGCCCGCGAGTACGCGCTCGTGGCCCGCGAACTGTGGCTGCAGCTGTCTCGCGACGCCGACTTCTGGGTGCGCGAGAGCGGCACCCTGATCGTCGCGCGGCATGCAGACGAACTCGCGCTGCTCGAAGCGGCCGCGAACGAGAGCAGCATCAAGCTGCTTGACCGTGCCGAAGTGGAGGCCACGTCGCCGGTAGCACCGGGCGTCTCGGTCGGCGGCGGCATCGTTGACCGGGCGCTGCAAACCAACCCGCGCACCGCGCTGTATGCGATCACGAACCACCTCGCCGCCCTCGGCGTCGAGTTTCAGTTTCGCACCGCCGTCACCCGCGTGCAGACGGGGCTCGTCGAAACCACCCGCGGCAAGGTATCAACCGCGCAGGTTGTAGTTGCCGTCAACCACGACCTCGACCACCTGTACCCCGAGCTGGCCGAAGAAGCCGGCGTCGAGCGGTGCGCCCTCGACATGATGCGGGTGCAGGCGACGCTGCGCCACCCGATGAACAACCCCATTCTGACGGGCTGGTCGATGCTGCGCTACCACAGCTTCGCGAAGCGCGACGAAGCGAAAGCGGTGCGTGAGCGGCTGCACAGCGAACGCCCCGACCTCGCCGCCATCGACATCAACCAGATGTACACGCAGCTGCCCGATGGCAGCCTGCTCGTGGGCGACACCCACACCCGCGACCTCGTCGCCTCACCGTTTCAGTCGGAGGATGCCCAGCAGGTCATGCTCGACGAAGCACAGGCACTGTTTGGTATCGAGGCGCCCCGCGTCATCGAACGCTGGCAGGGCGTCTACGCCAGCGCGGGTGGCTCAGGCTTCCTGTCACGCGAGATCGAACCCGGCGTGCGGGCCCTCATCGTGACGAGCGGCAACGGTATGACCTGCGGGCTCGGCTTCGCCGAACGAGAACTCCAGCCCATCTTTTAGGCCTTGATCGGGCCCGCCCAGCTGGCGGGCCCGATTCACAGCCGCGTGTGACCGCAACACCCACGATTTTCATACTTTCTTTCGCAGATTAGGACCCCTGATGACCCAGGCATTCGTCTCTCCCATTGAACTCGTCGTCTTCGATATGGCCGGCACCACCGTGCTCGATGACGGCATCGTCGAGCAGGCATTCCAGCGCGCCGCCGAGCGCACCGGCGTCGCCGACCGCATGCCGTGGGACGAAGCGCTCGGGTATGTGCGCGAAACCATGGGGCGCTCAAAGATTGACGTTTTCACCCACCTCTCGGGCGGCGACGTCGACAAAGCCACCGCAGCCAGCCTCGCGTTCGAAGCGGCCTACGCCGAGATCGTGGCCGAGAGCGGCGCCGAAGAAATTCCCGGTGCGGCTGACCTCATCTCAGACCTGCGCGACTCGGGCCGCAAGGTCGTGCTCACGACCGGGTTCGCCCCGCCCACCCGTGACGCGATCATCGCGTCCCTCGGCTGGGGATCGCTCGTCGACCTCGCCCTGTCACCCGTTGACGCCGGTCGCGGCCGCCCCGCCCCCGACCTCGTGCTCACCGCACTGCTGCGCACCCAGACCCACTCGGTCGAGCGCGTCGCCGTGTTCGGCGACACCACGAGCGATGTCGCCTCGGGCCGTCGCGCCGGCGCAGGCCTCGTGGCGGGCGTGCTCACCGGAGCCCACACAGGCGAAGCCCTGATGGAGGCCGGGGCAGACACCGTGCTCACGAGCATCACCGCCCTGCGCGGCCTGCCCGAGTTCACAGGGCTGCGCGCCGCCCCGGCACTGCAGGCGAGCTAGACCATGACCGCCGCTGACCGCGCCGCCACACAGGTCGCCACCGGGCCCGTCACCGTCGCGCCCGGTGACGAGCCGAGCGCCGCCGCAACGCGCACGCCGTGGTGGCGGCGGCGTGGCCGCGCGGCCAGCGATGCGCCCACCGGGCCCGAAGGCGCGGTCGGCGAAGAAACTGCTGGCACCACCCCGAACGGCGCAGGTGTTGAACCCGGCGCCGAGGGCGGCCCTCAGGCGACCGTGATGACGAACCCCGAGGCCGTGTCGATGCTCTTCATGGGCGAGGGAGCACCCCACGAACCCGGCGCCGTACCCCACGTGGGGCTGCGCGCAGGCGAAGTGCTCGTGCGCATCGAACTCGCCACAGTGTGCGGCTCAGACGTGCACACCGTACTCGGGCACCGCACCGAACCCACCCCGCTCGTGCTCGGCCACGAAGCCGTTGGCCACGTCGTCACCGTGGGCGGCGGGGGAGCCCGCTACACCGACGGTGGCGCCGTCACCGCGGGCGACCGCGTGGTGTGGTCGGTGGCCGTGCACTGCGGCAACTGTGACCGCTGCCTGCGCGGAATCCCGCAGAAGTGCCAGACGCTCAAAAAATACGGCCACGAACGCATCGAACACGGGTGGGAACTCAGCGGCGGCTTTGCCAGCCACATCCACCTGCTCGCCGGCACCCCGCTCGTGCGGGTCGATGAGCGTGTACCGGCCCAGGTGCTCGCCCCGGCCGGGTGCGGCATCGCGACCGCGTGGGCAGCGCTCGCCGCGGCCGAACGCACCGTGCCGGTGCACGGCGCACGCGTGCTCATCACCGGTGGTGGCCTGATCGGGCTCGCGGCCGCAGCGATGGCGGCCGAGCGCGGGGCACACGTCACCCTCTCAGACCTCGACGCCGAAAGGCGATCGCTGGCCTACGAGTTTGGGGCGGCGCAGGCACATGATCCGGCGGGAGAGGCCGAGCTCGCCGAAGAGTTCGACATTGCGATCGATGCTTCGGGCGCCCCAGCGGCGGTCGCCTCGGGGCTCGAAGCCCTGAGCATCGGCGGGGTCGCCGTGTGGGTGGGCAGCGTGTTTCCCACCAAGCCCATCAAGATCGTGCCCGAGCGCGTCGTGCGCGGCCTGATTACCGTCACCGGGGTGCACAATTACACGCCGGTCGACCTTGAGGGTGCCGTCGCGTTTCTGCACGAACAGTGGCAGCGCTATCCCTTTGCGGGCCTCGTCGGTGAGACGCTCCCGCTGCACCACCTCGACCTCGCACTCGAGCGCGCGGCCCAGCACCTCGAAGTGCGGGTCGGCATCGACACCCAGGCGCCCGCCCCGCGCGACCCCGCGCTCGGCACGGCAACCTCGCCCATTCAGACGGCGTAAGCTCCGCGCGACCCCGCGCACCACAGCGGCCGGTTCACTCAGGTGAGCCGGCCGCGGTGGTGGTGCGCGTAGCCGGCGGGCGAGACGGTTGACCCGCACGCTTCGCCGTGAGCAGCTGCCCCACGTCAACACCAAACTGGAGCGCGACGAGCAGCAGCGCCGCGACGGGTGGCCAGCCGAAGTAGTTGATTAACCAGACCCCCAGCAAAATCGTCACGTGCAACACGAAGATGCGCGGGTAGGGCGCCCAAAACAGTTGCATCACCGGCGGCAGATTCGCCCGCGGTGTGAAACAGCCGATCACGAGCTGCACCAGCGAAGCGAGCGCCCAGTACAGCACAATGCCGCGCAGATCGAAGGCGCCCTGCGGCGCCGCGCCCCCGGGCCCCGCGAACAGCGACGAGAACACCCCCAACACGATGAGCATCACAAAGACGCCGTGCACGAGCGTGAATAAGCCATAGTGCACCGCAAAGAATAGCATCGCGAAGGGCTTGGGCATCGCGCCTGACGACTGCCGGCCGTTCACCGTAAACGTGACCCCGCCCGCCACACTCGCCGCGGGCTGGGTCTTCGTGCGAAACATGTCGAGCTCGGCACGCGCGCCCGCCGTGATGTTCTGCAACCAATACAGCACCAGCACCGAACGCCAATCCCAGTCGAAGAACACAATGCCCACCACCGGGATCAGCAGATACACCACAGCGGACAGCGCGCGTTCAATCACCTCACCATCGTAGGTGCCACACGCCGCCCAGCACGCGCTTTCTTTCGTGCCGACACGCAGCAGCTGCACCCTGCGCACCAGATCGCCGCCGCGGCTCAGCCACACAGAGTAAGATGGAGCCTCGTGTCAGAGAGCGAATCGAATAGGCCAGCGGAGTCGAATCCGATCACCCAGGAAGCAGTCGATGTAGCGGTTGAAGCGGCGCTCGCCGCCTTCGCCGCGGCAGCCACTGTCGCCGACCTGAAAGTAGCGCGTGCACAGCACTCGGGCGAGGGCTCAGCCATCGCCCAGCTGAACGCGCAGATGCGTCAGGTTCCCAAGTCAGAAAAGGCCGCGACCGGCAAGATCATGGGCCAGGCCCGTGGCCGCGTCGAAGGTGCCTACAAGGGCCGCGAGGCTGAGGTTGCCGCTGCAGAGGCCGCAGCGCAGCTCGTCGCCGAGACCGTTGACGTCACGAGCGCGCCCGTGCGCCGCCGTGCTGGGAACCGTCACCCCCTCGCGCAGCTGCAGGACGAAGCCGCCGATGTGTTCATCGGTATGGGCTGGGAGATCGCAGAGGGCCCCGAGCTCGAGCACGAGTGGTTCAACTTTGATGCGCTCGGCTTTGATCCGGATCACCCCGCGCGCGCCATGCAAGATACCTTCTTCGTGGAGCCCGCCGATCGTCACCTGCTGATGCGCACGCACACGTCGCCCGTGCAGATTCGGTCGCTGCTGGGCCGCGAACTGCCCGTGTACGTGGTGGCCCCGGGCCGCACGTTCCGCACCGATGAGCTTGACGCGACGCACACGCCCGTGTTCAGCCAGATCGAGGGCATCGCGATCGATCGCGGCCTCACGATGGCGCACCTGCGCGGCACGCTCGAGCACTTCGCACGCCAGATGTTTGGCGAAGAAGCGAAGATTCGCCTGCGCCCCAACTTCTTCCCGTTCACCGAGCCCTCGGCCGAGATGGACGTCTGGCAGCCCCACGCAAAGGGTGGCGCGCGCTGGGTCGAGTGGGGTGGCTGCGGCATGGTCGACCCCAAGGTGCTGGCCGCCGCGGGCATCGACCCCGAGGAGTTTCAGGGCTTCGCGTTCGGCATGGGCATCGAACGCACCCTGCAGTTCCGCCACGACATTAACGATATGAGAGACATGGTTGAGGGCGACGTTCGCTTCAACCGTCAGTTCGGAGGACTGGTCTAATGCGCGTACCACTGAGCTGGTTGGGCGAGTTCGTTTCGCTCCCCGAGGGGACCACCCCTGAGCAGGTGCACGCCGATCTCGTGCGCGTGGGCTTCGAAGAAGAATCGATTCGTGGCTTTGACGTCACTGGCCCCGTTGTGGTCGGCGAGGTGCTGTCGCGCGAGCCCGAGGAGCACTCCAACGGCAAGACCGTCAACTGGTGCCAGGTGCGCGTTGCCGCCCCCGGTGCCCAGGCTGCTGACGGCGGCGAAGACGTGCGCGGCATCGTGTGTGGCGCTCACAACTTCGAGCCCGGCGATAAGGTCGTCGTCTCGCTGCCTGGCGCTGTGCTGCCCGGCGGCTTCGAGATCACCCCCCGCAAGACCTACGGCCACGTCTCTGACGGCATGATCGCTTCGGCGCGCGAGCTGTCGCTGGGCGAAGACCACGACGGCATCATCGTGCTCTCGCGCCTCGGCCTCGATCCCGAGGTGGGCGAAGACGCGAAGGTGCTGCTGGGCCTGTCTGACAAGGCTGTTGAGATCAACGTGACTCCGGATCGCGGCTACGCGTTCTCGGTGCGCGGTGTGGCCCGCGAGTGGGCACACTCAACGGGTGCAGATTTCGTTGATCCGGCGCTTGCCGGGTCGATTGCTGAGGCATCGGGCTTCGCAGTCACGCTCGCCGATGCGGCCCCGATTCGCGGCCGCGAGGGAGCCACCGGCTTCATCACCCGCGTCGTGCGCGGCATCGACGCGACGCGCCCCACCCCCGTGTGGATGTCGTCGCGCCTGCAGCTCGCCGGTGTGCGTGCCCTGTCGCTGCCCGTTGACATCTCGAACTACGTGATGCTTGAGCTCGGCCAGCCCCTGCACGCCTACGACCTCGCGAAGGTGACCGGCGGCCTCACGGTGCGCCGTGCCGCCGCGGGCGAAACGCTCGTCACGCTCGACGAGCAGGAGCGCACGCTGCACGCCGAAGACCTCGTGATCGCTGATGAGTCGGGGGTGATTGGCCTCGCCGGCGTGATGGGCGGCCAGTCGACCAAGACCTCAGACGACACCGTCGACGTCTTGGTTGAGGCCGCGACGTTCGACCCCGTGTCGATCGCCCGCAGCTCGCGCCGTCACAAGCTGCCCAGCGAGGCATCGAAGCGCTTCGAGCGCGGCGTTGACCCGCTGGTGGCTCGCGCGGCCGCGCAGCGCATGGTCGACCTGCTCGTTGAGCTCGCCGGTGGCACCGTTGACGCCCTCGGCGGCGACATCGTGGCACCGTGGGAGCCCGCGGCCGTCACGTTGCCGCTCGCTCGCGTCAACGGCCTGATGGGCGCTGACTACACCGATGCTGAGTCGCGCAGCGCACTCGAGATGATCGGTTGCACCGTCGTTGATGGCACAGGCGATCGCGAGCTCGTGGTGACGGCGCCGAGCTGGCGCTCAGACCTCACCCGCCCCGCTGACCTGATTGAGGAAATCGCCCGCATTGTGGGCTATGACCGCATTCCGTCGGTGCTGCCCATCGCCCCCGCTGGCCGTGGCCTGACCCGCGAGCAGCGCCTGCGCCGCCGCGCGGCGAACACGATCACCGCGGCTGGCCTCGACGAGGTGCAGAGCTACCCGTTCGTATCACGTGCACAGCTCGACGCCTTTGGCGCCGGCGCTGAGGCTGCCGGTGCAGTCGAGGCCGCCGTGATGGCCGACCCCGCAGCCCCGGCCCCCACCCCCGCGGGTGAGGCCAAGGTTGAGGCGATTCGCCTGGCGAACCCGCTCGATGGCCAGTCGCCGTTCTTGCGCCGCTCGCTGCTGCCCGGTCTCGTGACCGCGGCCCAGCGCAGCGTCTCGCGCGGTGTTACTGACCTCGCGCTCGTCGAGTTCGGTTCGGTCTTCGAGCCCGCCGCCGATGGCGCGCAGCTCGGCACCGAGGAGGTGCCGCCGCTGGGCGAGCGCCCCTCTGAGGAGACGCTGGCCGTGCTGAACGCCTCGATTCCGGTGCAGCCGCGCCGTGCCGCAGGCCTGCTGCTGGGTGACGTTGTCGCCAAGCAGGCCGGCGAGCCCGCCCGCGAGTACGACTGGGCAGACGCGCTTGACGCGGCTCGCACGGTCGCCGCTGCGGTGTCGGCTGAGCTCGTCGTGACGCAGGGTGCACACCGCGCGTTCCACCCCGGCCGCACGGCCGAGCTGGCCGTGCGCGTGGGCACCGACGCCGATGGCGAAGACGGTGGCCTCGAGGTCGTGGGTGTTGCCGGTGAGCTGCTGCCCGCGCTCGTCGCCGATCACCACCTGCCCGGTCGTGCCGTGGCGTTCGAGCTGAACCTTGAGCGCATCATCGAGCTCGCCCCGCGCGGGCCCGAGACCGCACAGCTCTCGACCTACCCGGCAGCGACGCAGGATCTCACCCTCGTGGTGGAAGCCGACGTTGCCGCGGGCGACTTGCTCGCTGTGGTGAAGGCCGGCGCGGGCGAGCTGCTCGAAGACGCTCACATCGTCGACGACTACCGCGGCAGCGGCATCGAAGACGGCCAGAAGGCGATCACGTTTGCGCTGCGGTTCCGCGCCAACGACCGCACGCTGAAGGCCGAAGAGGCCAGCGAGGCGAAGCTGGCCGGCGTTGCCGCCGCTGAGCTCGCGTTTGGTGCGCACCTGCGCGACTAAGCTGCATGCATTGAGCGCCCCTCACCAGTTCACCCTGGTGAGGGGCGCTTTTGCGTTTGTGGGGGCTGGATTGGGGGAGCGTGTGCGCTAACTCAGGAGCTTTGAGTAACTCCGGAGGTTTGGGGCGGTATTGATCCGGAATTAGAAAATCCTCCGGAGTTACTGCCGCCGCGGGGCTCGATGGGTGCGGGCTGTGAGGCCGGTCACCGGCATCTCACCTTGCACGCGGCCTTGCATGCAAGGGTGTATTCTTGACGCATGGCAATACAACCCGGCACAGCATCAACGCTGGTGGGAAGCGCAGAGCGCGCCTATCAGCACACCAAACAGGCCATCATTCACGGTGACCTGGCGCCCGGGGCAATGATCAGCGAGGGGCAAATTGCCGAGGAGCTCGGCATCTCGAGAACCCCCGTGCACGAGGCGTTCTTGCGGCTCGACGTTGAAGAATTACTCACCCTGGCCTCGCGCAAGGGAGCGGTGGTGCGCCCCATGGCCCCGCACGAAGCGGCCGATGTGCTGGAAATGCGCGAGGCGATCGAGGCAGCGGCAGCGTCTCGGGTGATCTCGGCGGGTTTCGCTACCGCGCTGACACCCGCGCTTGACGCGCTGCTCGCGACGCAGGCCGAGGCTATTGAGAACGCCGACTTCGACGCGTTCGTTGAAGCAGACGACGCGTTTCACACCGCCGTGGTGACCGCCTCGCGTAACCCTATTGCGCTGACCTTTACGCGCCAGCTGTGGGACCGGCAGCAGCGGCTGCGCCACCAGCTGTTTCGCGAAGCGCCCCAAGACATGAAGACCGTGTTCGAACAGCACGGTGAACTCGCCCAGGCAGTGAAGAACGGCGGCGAAGCACACTACCGGCGGGTGCTCGCGGCCCACGTTTCGCTGCATCGCCACCAGCACGGAGTTGAACTATGAGCCTCGACACTGCGACGGTGGCGCTGCCCGCCAGCACCGATGTGGAGGAAGACCCAGCTGCTCCGGGCGCCGGCAGCGCTGCTCCGAGCGCCGTAGGCGCCGAACTAGGTGCCGCGGGCACCGTACGGCCCGCAACCGCGGCGCGATCCGGAGTATGGATCGGGGTGTGGTGCGTCGTGTTCGTCTGCTCGTGGGCGGGCAACCAATTCAGCCCGCTGCTGCTGATGTATCAGGAGCGCGAGCACTACTCCTCGGTGATGGTCACCGCGTTTTTGGGCGTGTACGTGCTGGGGCTCGCCCCCGCCCTGCTCATCGCGGGCACGCTGTCTGACCGCTACGGCAGAAAGCCCCTGATGCTCGCCGGTGTCGGTGCGGCAGTGGTGGGCAGCGCGTTGCTCGCCCTGGGCGAGTTTGGGCCCGTGTGGTTGAGCGTCGGGCGGCTGTTCTCAGGCATCGCGGTGGGCGTCGCGATGGCCGTGGGCAACAGCTGGGTGAAGGAGCTGTCGCAGGCCCCGTACGACACCAAGGCCGATGGTGGATCGGGGGCCCGCCGTGCTGCCCTCGCCTTCACGCTCGGCTCAGCGGTGGGCGCGGTCGTCGCAGGCCTGCTCGCGCAGTGGGGCCCGTTCCCAGAAGAGCTCCCCTTCATCGTGCACATCGTGGTGGCCGTGCCCCTGGCCATTGCAGTGCTGCGGGCCCCCGAGACCAGAACCCGCCACGACAGTACAGCGGGGGTGTGGTGGCGTGAGCTCGGCATTCCCAGCGCGCGCGACCGCCGCTTCGTGCGCGTGGTGCTGCTCGCCGCCCCCTGGCTATTTGGCGCGGCCGCCATCGGGTACGGGTACCTGCCAACACAGCTGACCGGAGTCACCGGATCATGGGGCCTCGTGTTCGCGACCGCCACGACCGCCGTGGCCCTTGGGGTGTCGAGCGCGGTGCAGCCGTTCGCGAAGTACCTGCACTCACCGCACTCAGCGCGGGGGCTCTACACGGGCGTCTTTTTGCTGGTCTTGGGCATCGCCATTGCCGGGGTCTCGATCATGCAGCAGTCGATCTGGGTGGGGCTGGTCTCGAATGTCGTGATCGGTATGGGGCTTGGTCTGTCGCTCGTATCGGGTCTGCTTGAGGTGCAGCGCATCGCGAGCCCCAACGACCTCGCCGGGCTGACCGGGGTGTTCTACGCGGTGGCATACGCGGGGTTCTTGGCGCCCGCGGTGATCGCCGCAATCGCGGTCTATGTTCCGGTGCTGTGGATCCTCGGCGGCATCGTGGTGCTGGGCGTGTTCAGTGGGGTGCTGATGGTCGCAATCTCGAAGCGGTACTTGGTGCAGGAGTAGCTGAAAGGGCGCCGGATCCGGGCCGCTGCAAGGCTCCTGGGCATCGCGCACCGCGGGTGTGAAACCCATTCCCCTGGGGCCCACACCGGAGTATCCTGACTGCGAGAACGGGGGCGGTCTCACCTCCGTAACGCAACCGCTTTGGCGGGGAGAGCAGGAGAAATCATGCAAAAGATCGTTCCCAATATTTGGTGCTCGAGAAATGCTGAGGAGGCGGGCTCGTTCTACGCCGAGGTATTTGCTGGCGCCACATCAACTGTTGAATCCAGGTACCCCGAGACCGGCCTCCCCGAGTTTCAGCGCGGCTTCGAAGGGGCACCGCTCACCGTGGCCGTCGAGATCCCGGGTGCCGGTGGCCCCGCCGCTCGGCTCGTGCTCATCAACGCTGGCGACGAGTTTCGCCCCAACCACGCGCTCTCGTTTGTGCTCAATTTCGATCCCGCGGTGTTCGGGGGAGAAGACGCTGCTCGAGCCCGGATCGACGAGGTGTGGAGCGGTCTCTCGGCGGGCGGCACCGAGATGATGCCGCTGGGGGAGTATCCGTTTAGCGGTAGGTACGGCTGGGTGGCCGACCGCTTCGGCGTGAACTGGCAGCTGATGCTCACGCAGCCCGAGGGTGACCCTCGACCGTTCGTCATCCCGTCGCTGATGTTTGGGGCGGGCGTGCAGAACCGGGCGGCCGAAGCGATCGCGTTCTACACCTCGGTGTTTGACGACGCGGCCCCCGGCAACACGTTCCCATACGGCGAAGCGACGGGGCCCGCCACCGCCGGCGCCCTAATGTTTGGTGAGTTTCGTATCGGCGAGCAATGGTTCGCGGTCATGGACTCGGCGGTCGAGCAAACCGAAAGCTTCACCTGCGGGGTATCGCTCGAGGTGGGCTGCGATGGTCAGGCCGAGATCGACCGGTTGTGGGGTGCGCTGTCAGCGGTTCCTGAAGCCGAACAGTGCGGGTGGCTCGCCGACCAGTTTGGGGTGAGCTGGCAGATCGTGCCCGCCAACATGGGTGAGCTGATGGAGAAGCCAGGGGCGTTTGACGCGCTCATGGGCATGCACAAGATCGTGATCGACGAGTTCTGACCCGCGCACCCCTACGCGATGCGTGATCCCTTTGGCAGCCGAGTCGCGGGCGTGTGCAGGCGACGGTAGCCGCCCCACAGCACGCCCGCGGCGATGATGATCTGCAAGCCCAGACCGATCCACCACACCGGAACGGTGCCCTCGAGTTCGTCACTGATGTTCGTGGAGTCATCGTATTGCCAGGAGGAATTGGGGCCGCACTCATGCCAGATATTGGAGTCAGCAGGCGTGGGTTTTTGGGCGATGCGCACCAGATAGGAGATGCTGCCGAAGAGGTCATCGGTGGTGCCCAGATCGGCGCGCACCGACACCATATCGCCCACGATGACGTAGGGGTTGAGGGCGAGTAGCCACCAGAAGCGCTCTGCGTGCACCACGCTCATCGTGGTCGTCTCAGTGACACATTCAGTCGGAAGTTTCTGCTCGCACGCCGCAGACTCCTTCGTGGCTTCGCCCGTTTCTGGGACGCGAAGAGCGTCGCAGTTCGCAAGCCCCGCATGGAACTCCTTTGAGTACGCCTGGTACTCCACCTTGACGTACTCGGTGGTCGAGCCCACCGCGAGGGCGAACGCGATCAGGGTGCCCAGCGACAGCGCCGCTACGGTCAAATAGGCGATCACGATGGAGAACAGCGGCGACGAGATCATCGCTGAAAGCCCCACGCCGATGATGGTGAACAGGCCGATCTGCAGGATGAGCGCGAGGATCGCGGTGAGCAGCTGCAACGGTTCTGCACGGGCCAGCGCGAGGCTCAAGATCACAAACGGGGCCGCGACGATAAGAAAAGCGATGCCCGTGGCCCACGCGGCCACAGCCTTGCCGATCAGAATCGACCAGGTGCTGATGAGGGTTACCTGCGTGGTGGCGAGGGTACCGCCGATGCGCTCAGAGCTGATTGATCCGGCAGAAATAGCGGGGGCCACGAGCGTGCCAAACAACAGCACAAAGTAGACAATCAGTGAGAAGAGCGGGTACGCGTCGAAGCTTGCGGAGTAGGCGGATGCGCCGGCCGACAATATGAACCAGGTGATGCCGGTGACAACGCCAATGATGACAAACCAGATCGCGGCGAGGATCCACAGCGTGCGCGAGCGGCGGCGCTGCTGTAGCTCGAGGCCGGCGATCACGCCCACCCCGCGCCAGAATCCGGGGGCCTGGGGAAGCTGCGCCGGGCTCGATGCAGCAAGGGTCTGCGAGGTGCTCATGACTTCGCCTCCGAATCGTTCAACTGTACGAATGCCTGCTCGAGCGAACCCGATGCGGCGGTAAATTCGAGCACATCCACTCCCGCGGTCACAAGCCCGCGCAACAGCGCAACTGCCTCGGCCTCACTTACGACATCGACGAGGTAATTCACTCCGGTGAGCCCGCTGCGCACACGCCAGGGCACGTGCTGCGCGGTGAGGGCGGCCTCGAGCGGTGCCGCATCAAGTGCGCGAATGCGCCACTCTGATGTGTGCTGCAGCGCTGCAGAAACGGCGCCAGCGTCTTGGGTGTGACCATCGCGTAAAAACACCACGCGGGTGGCGAACTGCTCGAGTTCGTCGAGTACGTGGCTCGTGACGAGAATAGCGACGCCCTGCGCGGCAAGCTCCAACAGCAGGCGGCGCTGAGCCAGACGGGCCTCGGGGTCGAGACCCGAAGCCGGTTCGTCAAGGAGCAGCACGCGCGGGTGATGCACGAGCGCGCGAGCCAGGCTGAGGCGCTGCTTCTGCCCACGAGACAGCGTGTGGGTGCGCTGCGACGAGAGGGGAGCGAGCGCCGTGCGCTCGAGCAGTTCATCGACGCGGGCGGTCGCGACCTGGCCGCGCAAGCCATACATGGCACACACGGCCGCGAGCGTTTCGCGCACCGTGAGATCGCCCCACGCGCCCAACGTATCGGGCATCCAGCCCAGCGAGGCCCGCGCGGGCCCCGTTGCTGAGGTGGCATTATGACCGCAAATCTTGATGGAGCCAGTGTCGGGCCGCAACAGCGTCGCGAGCATCAACATCAGCGTGGTCTTGCCGCTGCCATTGGGGCCGACGAGCGCGGTAATCTCGCCGGCGTGTACCTGCAGGGAGACGCTGCGCACCACAGGGACGCCATGAAAGGAGCGGGAAACTTGATCAACCTCGATCAGGGGAGTGCCCGGGTCTACATGCTGTTGGAGGAGAGCCATGATTGCAGCCTACAGAGGTGGCGCGCGCGATTGGGGGCTTGCTTGGAAGAGCCGGAGACAGAGCAGAGAGGACCAGGAGAGATGAACAATGCCTAAACGTGCGGACCAAGTGAGGGTTTCGGCTTGCCCTTTGCATCGAAGTTCCTCAATATAGATACATATCGATGCAACACTGAGGTGGGCATCGCGGGCGAGAACTCCCCGCACGAATGAGCGACACCGAGAAAGAGTGAGGATCCACTCGTATGACCATCACCGCCCAAGCTGCCCCCAAGCACATGTCCACCCTCGACAAATGGTTGGCCGTGTGGATCGGGCTCGCGATGATCGCTGGGCTGTTGCTCGGCCGGTTTATTCCGGGGCTGTCTGAATTGCTCACCAAGCTCGAGGTGGGCGGCATCTCGGCCCCCATCGCGCTCGGTCTGCTGGTCATGATGTACCCCGTGCTGGCGAAGGTGCGCTACGACAAGGTGGCCGCGGTTACCGGTGACAAGAAGCTGTTGGTGTCATCGCTGCTGTTGAACTGGCTCGTCGGACCGGCCTTGATGTTTACGCTCGCCTGGATCCTCCTTCCCGATCTGCCTGAGTATCGCACCGGCGTCATCATCGTGGGGCTCGCCCGGTGTATCGCTATGGTCGTGATCTGGAACGACCTCGCGTGCGGCGACGGCGATGCCACGGCCGTGCTCATCGCCATAAACTCCGTGTTTCAGGTCATCATGTTCTCGGTGCTCGGATGGTTCTACCTGTCGGTGCTACCCGGCTGGCTCGGCCTCGACTCGCAGGGACTTGACGTCTCAATGTGGGCGATCGCGCTCAACGTGATCGTGTTTTTGGGTGTGCCGCTGCTCGCGGGGTTTGCTTCACGCTGGATCGGTGAGAAGCGTCGCGGGCGCGAATGGTACGAGGGAACATTCCTGCCCAAGATTGGCCCCTGGGCGCTCTACGGCCTGCTCTTCACAATCGTGCTGCTGTTCGCCTTCCAGGGTGAAGCGATCACCAGTAACCCTCTCGACGTGGCCCGCATCGCCGTGCCGCTTCTCGCGTACTTCGCCATCATGTGGTTCGTCGGAATGTTCGTCGGCAAATCCATCGGGCTGGGCTATCAGCGATCGGCCTCGCTCGCATTCACAGCGGCGGGTAACAACTTCGAGCTCGCCATCGCGGTGGCCATCGGCACCTTCGGCGCGACCTCAGGGCAGGCACTCGCCGGCGTCGTTGGGCCGCTCATCGAAGTGCCAGTGCTCGTCGGGCTCGTCTATGTCTCCCTGCGCCTGGCCCGCACCTGGTTTCACACCGACCCGTACGCGCCCGAATCGAGGACAGCATGACCACTACGCCAGCGGTAATTGACGCCGAGACGTGCACGCCGAGCGTGGATTACGCCATCGGGCCCGAAGCTGCGACCCAGGTTGCCGCAACCCTGAAGGCGCTCGCCGAGCCGCTCAGGCTGCGTATGCTCTCGGCGATTGCGACCGACCCGCGGGGTGAGTCGTGCGTGTGCGACCTGGCCGAACTCACCGACGTCTCGCAGCCCACCGTCTCACACCACCTCAAAGTGATGAAGGATGCGGGTCTGCTCGCATCAGAACGGCGCGGCACCTGGGTGTGGTACCGCATCGTCTCAGCGCGAAAGACCGCGGTCACCGCGCTGCTGGATTCGTTCGCCCCAGCGTCTCTCCTCGCAATCAGCGAAACAGAACAGGGGAGAGCCGAAGCACTGCGCACGATGGATGCGCGAGTGGGTCGCCTCGCGAGTGAGTTGGCAGACGAACTGAGCGACATGAACCGCGACCTGGTGGTCGCGATCGTGCGTGAATCGTACGCCGGGTTGGTGCGCAGTGCGAAACTCACGCAGCACATGATTCCGCTCGCCGAGCGCTTTGCCCGGCAGCGCCTCGCTGACCTGTCGCGCACCAAAGGCACCGCGGTGCCGCAGGTGCTGTTCGTCTGCGTGGCAAACGCGGGGCGGTCGCAGCTCGCGGCGGCCCTCGTGAATCAACTCTCGGACGGCACAATCATCGCGAGATCGGCGGGTTCGACACCGGCCGCCGATGTGCACCCCCGTGTGCGCACGCTGCTCGCCGACATCGAAACCCCCGAGGTTGCCGAGAAGGCCTTCCCAAAACCCCTCACCGACGACGCCGTGCGCGCCGCAGACGTGGTCATCACGATGGGCTGCGGTGACGTGTGCCCCATCATTCCCGGTGTGCGCTACGAGGACTGGCCCGTGGGTGACCCCGCCCTCGCCTCAGACCTCGGGGTAGCCGCGATTCGTGACGACATCGCCACCCGCGTGCACACACTCATCGCAACGCTCAAGAACTAGAGAAAGACTCGCATCATGACTGAAACCACACCAGCCGTTCTGTTCGTCTGTGTACACAACGCTGGCCGCTCACAGATGGCGGCGGGCTACCTGCGGCATCTTGCCGGCGACCAGATCGAGGTGCGCTCGGCGGGCTCCATGCCAGCAGACCAGATCAATCCCACCGCGGTGGCCGCGATGCTCGAAGAAGGCATCGACATCACTGCCGAGCAGCCGAAGGTGCTCACCACCGAGGCCGTGCAAGACTCCGACGTGGTGATCACGATGGGCTGCGGCGACGCCTGCCCCTACTTCCCGGGCAAGCGCTACGAAGACTGGGTGCTCGAAGACCCCGCTGGGCAGGGGATTGATGCGGTGCGCCCCATTCGCGACGAGATCAAGGCCCGCATCGAGGATCTCATCTCGTCACTGATTGGTGACCGCTCCTAGCGTTCACAGGGCCCTCTATTTGTGCAAAGTAGCCAATAATGCGGGCCCGCCAGCGCCGCGAAACGTATACAGTAGTCGCGTTTTGGCGACACGCATTGCAATTAAATACGCTTTATGTATACGCTAGGGGTGTCGAAGGGGAACCCACATGCGAGCTAGTGACCGTGCATATGCCACGTTGCTTGACGAGATCCAGCGTGGTGATCTCGCGCCCAACGCGGTGGTCGCTGAGGTTGAACAGGCCGCTCGTCTCGGAGTCAGCCGCACCCCCATGCGCGAGGCTATTTCGCGGCTCGTCGCCGATGGGCTCGTGCGGCAGCAGTCGCCGCGCGTGCTCGTGGTGGCCGGGTTCGACGCGCACGACATTCGCAACCTGTTCGAGGCCCGACGGGCACTCGAAGAAGCGGCTGTGCGGGCCGCCGCGCAGCGCGGCAATGCCGAGGTGTTCGCGCAGCTCGCAGCTCAGTTTCAGGCGGCCAAGCCCGAGACCGGCGACGCGGGGGCCGACGATTACTACGCCCTCATCGCCCGGTTCGATGCCGAGGTCGATGCCGCGGTCAATAACACCTATCTCGCGCAGGCCCTGCGCACCGTGCGCACCCACCTGGTGCGCTCGCGCCGGCTCGCTCGCGACAACCGGGCCCGGCTGAGCGCCTCCGTGCAAGAGCACGCGCTCATCGCCTCCTCGATCGCCGCGGGCAACGCCGAGCTGGCCGCCCACGCCACACACGTACACCTACATAACGCACTCGACGCGATCTTGCGCTCGATTGACGACTCATCACCGGAAGGACTGAAATGACTATTTCACACCACGTTCGCGTATATAAGAGCGAAGAGACGCTCGCGAAGCAGGATCAGCTCGCTTGGAAGATCGCCGAGGTCGCCGCTGACCCCGTCGCCGTCGACGCCGACGTCACCGACATGATCATCAACCGCATCATCGACAACGCCTCGGTTGCCGCGGCGTCACTGACGCGCGGCCCGATCGTCGCCTCGCGTGCCCAGGCACTGCAGCACCCCATTTCGCGCGGGGGATCCGGATCATCAGTATTCGGCCTCGCCGCAGATAACGACGCGAACCGCACCAGCCCCGAGTGGGCTGCCTGGACCAACGGCGTGGCCGTGCGCGAGCTCGACTACCACGACACGTTCTTGGCCGCAGAGTACTCGCACCCGGGCGACAACATCCCCCCGATTCTCGCCGTGGCCCAGCACGTGGGTGCCGATGGCAGCGCCCTCCTGCGCGGCATTGCGACCGGCTACGAGATTCAGATGAACCTCGTGCGCTCGATCTGCCTGCACAAGCACAAGATTGACCACATTGCGCACATCGGCGCCTCAGCCTCGGCCGGCATCGGCACGCTGCTCGGCCTCGACGCCGAAACCATTTACCAGGCCGTCGGCCAGGGCCTGCACACCACCACCGCGACCCGCCAGAGCCGCAAGGGCGAGATCTCGACATGGAAGGCGCACGCTCCCGCATTCGCCGGCAAGATGGCTGTCGAAGCGGTTGACCGCGCGATGCGTGGCCAGACCTCGCCGAGCCCCATCTACGAAGGCGAAGACGGCGTCATCTCGTGGCTGCTCGACGGCCCCGACGCGTCATACAACGTGCCGCTGCCCGCAGCGGGCGAGGCCAAGCGCGCCATCCTCGATTCGTACACGAAGGAGCACTCGGCCGAGTACCAGGCGCAGGCCTGGATCGACCTCGCCCGCAAGCTGAACGGTGAGCGCCCCGAGCTGGCCGACCCCGCAAACATTGACAGCATCGTGCTGCACACGAGCCACCACACGCACTACGTGATCGGCTCGGGCGCCAACGACCCGCAGAAGTACGACCCGACGTCGACGCGCGAGACGCTCGACCACTCGATTCCGTACATCTTTGCGGTCGCTCTGCAGGATGGCGGCTGGCACCACGTCGATTCGTACACCCCTGAGCGTGCGGGCCGCGCCGACACCGTGTCGCTGTGGCACAAGATCACCACGGCAGAGGACGCCGAGTGGACGCGCCGCTACCACTCAGAAGACCCTGACGAGAAGGCCTTCGGCGGTCGCGTCGAGATCAAGCTCACCGACGGCTCCACCGTCGTAGAAGAGATCGCAGTGGCCGACGCGCACCCGCTGGGCGCCCGCCCGTTCGCTCGCGACAACTACATCGCCAAGTTCCGCCTGCTCGCCGAGCCCGTGCTCGAGCCCGCAGAGATCGAGCGCTTCCTCGAGCTCGTGCAGCGCCTGCCCGAGCTCACCGTTGACGAGGTGCGCGAGCTCAACATCGTCGCCCGCGACGGCGTCATCGAGCTCGCCGCAGCACCGAAGGGACTGTTCTAATGCTGTACGCACAGACCACCGCTGAGGCGAAGCGTCGCCTCTTCCGCGAGCGCCTCGCCACTGGCGAGCTGCTGCGGTTCCCGGGCGCATTCAACCCGCTGTCTGCCCGCTTGATCGAGCAGAAGGGCTTCGAGGGCGTCTACATCTCGGGCGCCGTGCTGTCGGCCGACCTGGGCCTGCCCGACATTGGGCTCACCACCCTCACCGAGGTTGCCGGCCGTGGCAAGCAGATCGCTCGCATGACCGATCTGCCCGCGATCATCGACGCCGACACCGGCTTCGGTGAGCCGATGAACGTGGCGCGCACCATTCAGGAGCTCGAAGATGCGGGCCTCGCCGGCGCGCACATCGAAGACCAGGTGAACCCCAAGCGTTGCGGCCACCTCGACGGCAAATCGGTCGTTGACGAAGCGACTGCGCTGAAGCGTATTCGCGCAGGTGTTGACGCACGTCGTGACTCGAACTTCTTGATCATGGCGCGCACCGACATTCGTGCCACCGAGCCTGGCGACTCGGGCCTCGCCCTCGCGGCAGACCGCGCGAAGGCACTGGTTGACGCCGGTGCCGACGCGATCTTCCCCGAGGCGATGCGCACGCTTGAGGAGTTCGAAGCGATTCGCAAAGCCGTTGACGTGCCGATCCTCGCGAACATGACCGAGTTTGGCAAGAGCGAGCTCTTCTCGAGCGAGCAGCTGGCCAGCGTCGGTGTGAACATCGTGATCTGGCCCGTGTCGATGCTGCGTATCTCGATGGGCGCCACTGGTCGCGCACTCGACGAGCTCAACAATGTGGGGCACCTCACGGGCAAGCTGGGGGAGATGCAGCACCGCGCTGACCTCTACGAGCTGCTCGACTACGAGTCCTACAACAGCTTCGACACGAACGTGTTTAATTTCGAGGTGGAGCGCTAAGCCACCCGAGCAAGACCCGATGTTTCGGCCCAACCAATGTCCACGGGCGGGCCGAAACATCGCACCATCGCAGCCGCATGCAAAGGAGCAATCATGGCAGAGCAAGACATTAAGAAGGGCCTGGCGGGCGTCGTTGTCGACTACACCGCCGTTTCAAAGGTTAACCCCGAGACCAACAGCCTGCTGTACCGCGGGTATCCCGTGCAGGAGCTGGCTGCAACGCAGCCGTTCGAGGCCGTCGCCTACCTGCTGTGGCACGGCGAACTGCCGACGCCCGCGCAGCTGGCCGAGTTCGAACAGCAGGAGCGTGCGCTGCGCCCCCTCGATGAGCGCACCAAGGCGCTGCTCGAAACGATGCCCGTGTCTGCGCACCCCATGGATTTGGTGCGCACCGCGGTCAGCCAGCTCGGCACATTCGACGAAACGCTGGGGCAGCCCGGCGGCTGGACCGACGCGAACCTCGACCTGGGCCGTTCAATCTACCTCTTCGCGCAGCTGCCCACCATTGTGGCTGCGGTGCAGCGCCGCCGCCGCGGGCTCGAGCCCATTGAGCCCCGCGACGACCTTGACTACTCGGCAAACTTCCTCTGGATGACGTTTGGTGAGCTGCCGTCGAAGGCCGCGATCGACGTGTTCCGCGTATCGATGGTGCTCTACGCAGAGCACTCCTTCAACGCATCAACGTTCACGGCCCGCGTGATCGCCTCGACCACCTCCGACCTCTACTCGGCGGTCGTTGGCGGCATCGGCGCACTCAAGGGCCCGCTGCACGGCGGCGCAAACGAGGCCGTGATGCACATCATGACCGAGATCGGTACCGCAGAAAACGTTACCCCGTGGCTCGACAAGGCACTCGCCGAGAAGCGCAAGATCATGGGCTTTGGCCACCGCGTCTACAAGCAGGGCGACTCGCGCGTGCCCACGATGAAGGCCGCGCTCGACGTGCTGCTGGCCGAGTCGGGTCGCCCCGATCTCGCCGAGCTGTACGCCGAACTCGAGCGTGACTTTGTGGCGCGCAAGGGGATCTACCCCAACCTCGACTACCCGTCGGGCCCCGCCTACCACCTGCTCGGTTTCGACACCGAGATCTTCACCCCGCTGTTCATCGCGGCGCGCGTGACGGGTTGGACGGCGCACATCATGGAGCAGGCGGCGGCGAATGCGCTGATCCGGCCCCTGTCTGCATACAACGGAGTCGACGAGCGGCACGTCGCCGGGGCGTAACGCCCCGCGGTGCCGCGGCGTCACAGGCAGTACCCGCGGCACCTGCCCGCGGGTACTGCCTGTGACGCCTCCCGCACGGTAGCGTTAAGATTCACGGATCTTGAGAGCAAAGAGGATCGACATGACCGAGTACACCAGCATCATCACCGACGTGAGCGACCGCGTCGCGACCATCACCCTCAACCGGCCCGAAGCCCTCAACGCGCTCAACGGTGCGCTGGTGGCCGAGCTGATCGAGGCCGCTGTGGGGTTCGATGCCGACCCCGGCATCGGTGCGATTGTGATCACCGGATCGGAGCGGGCCTTCGCAGCCGGCGCCGATATCAAGGAGATGGCTGAACTCGGGTACGCCGAGATGTACCTGGGCGGCCCGTTTCCGAGCTGGGACGGGTTCGTGCAGATGCGCACCCCCGTGATCGCGGCGGTGGCCGGGTTTGCGCTCGGCGGTGGCTGCGAACTCGCGATGATGTGCGACATTATTCTCGCGGCAGACACCGCAAAGTTTGGGCAGCCCGAGATCAACCTCGGGGTGCTGCCTGGCTTTGGCGGATCGCAGCGCCTGCCCCGCGCGATCGGCAAGTACAAGGCCGCCGAAATGGTGCTCACCGGGCGCATGATGGGCGCCGAAGAAGCCGAGCGGTCGGGCCTCGTGTCACGCGTGGTGCCCGCGGCCGAGCTGCGCGACGAAGCACACAAAGTCGCCAAGACGATCGCGTCGAAGTCGCTGCCCGCCGTGTACGCAGCGAAAGACGCGCTGCAGGCCTCGCAAGAGATGCCGTTGAGCGAGGGGCTGCGGTTCGAGCGCCACGCGTTTGCGGCGTCGTTCGCCACCGACGACCAGAAGGAAGGCATGCGCGCGTTCCAAGAGAAGCGCGCGGCGAACTTCACGCACCGCTAGCTCGCTGGGGCCGTTGAGACATGCGCCGCGGCCCGCGATTTGTCTACGGTCAGAGATTTGACTGAGGGCAGACGAAACTTAGGGTTTCGATCTGTTTCTAGGCGAAAATCTGTTTCTGGGTCAACCAGCACGACATGTGCGCACGCAGGCACAAAACGGCAAAGGCCGCGCCCCTCACGCGAGGGGCGCGGCCTTTGCCGTAGCGGTCGAACTTAGTCGATGGCGAGCTCGCCCATGGCGTCCCAGCCCTCGCCGTCAACCTGACGCGACACGATCTTGGGGGTTGACAGCAGGTGCGGGCGCATCGCGTCGAGACCAGCAGCGAAGTGTGCGCTGTTGACGTGGGGGCCTGCGCCATCTTCGGTGAACGCCTCAACGAGTACGAACTCGTTGGGGGTCTCGAGGCTGCGTGACCAGTCGAACCAGAGGTTGCCGGCTTCGGCGCGGGTGGCCTCGGTGAACGGGCGCACGATCTCGGCCCAGTTCTCGACGCTCTCGGGCTTGACGGTGAACTTAACAACGATGAAATACATTTTGAGGTTCCTCTTGATTCAGGGCCGAAACGGCCAATAATGAGTGACTCGGCACCGTTGCAGCAGTCGTGAGTTCTAGCCTAATGGCGTGAAGGTGCCAGAATAGTGAAAGTTGCGTGTGCGGATGCCTGATCGGCTCCGAGAATGGAGAAGCCGTCGATGACTTACAGCGTTGCAGTTGCGGGAGCCTCAGGTTATGCGGGAGGCGAGCTGCTGAGGCTGCTTGCTGGGCACCCCGAGTTCGAGGTGCGCACGGTGACGGGGCACTCGAGCGCGGGCCGACCGCTGATCGAATCGCAGCCGCACCTGCGCTCACTCGCGCATTTGACGCTGCAGGCGACCACACCTGAGGTGCTCGACGGACACGACATCGTGTTCTTCGCGCTGCCTCACGGCGCATCGGGGGAGCTCACCGCGCAGCTCACCAATGTGCGCCTCGCCGTTGACTGCGGCGCCGATCACCGCCTCACGAGCAGCGCCGACTGGGCGAAGTTCTACGGCGGTGAGCACCACGAAGCCTGGACCTACGGCGTCCCCGAGCTGATCGTGGCCGCGAACGGCGCTGCGTCGTCACTGACCAAGCAGCGCGACGCGCTTATTGGAGCGACCCGGATCGCAGCCCCCGGCTGCAACGCATCGACGGTGGCCATGTCACTGGCCCCCGGCATCGCCGCTGGCGTGATCGAAGCGACCGACATCGTGTCGGTGCTCGCCGTGGGCCCCAGCGGTGCTGGGAAAGCCGCGAAGACGCACCTGCTCGGGGCTGAACTCATGGGCACGGCGAACCCGTACGCCGTGGGCGGCACCCACCGTCACATCCCCGAGATTCAGCAGGCACTACGCGGCGCTGGTGCGAGCGAGGAGCCGACCATCAGTTTCACGCCCGTGCTCGTACCGATGAGCCGTGGCATTCTGGCCACCTCGACGGCCAAGCTCGTGCCCGGCACCACGGCGGCCGAGGTGCGCGCCGCTTGGGAGGCCGCATACGCCGACGAAGCGTTTGTGCACGTGCTGCCCGAGGGCGTGTTCCCCCGTACGGCAGACACGCTCGGCGCCAACACCTGCCTGATCGGCATCGCTGTTGATGAGGCGGTGGGCCGCGTGATCGTGGTGGCCGCCCTCGATAACCTTGCCAAGGGCACCGCGGGCGCCGCGATCCAGTCGGCCAACATTGCGCTGGGCCTGCCCGAGATCACCGGCCTCAGCGTCGACGGCGTCGCACCGTAACCCGCGGCTCCGGCACAGCCACCGGCACCGGCACCGCAACAGCCCCCACAATCTGCACCACCCAAAGAAAGAAGCATCGTGACTGTCACCACCCCGCAGGGTTTTCGCTCAGCAGGCATCGCCGTCGGGCTCAAGAGCACCGGCAAGCCTGACCTGGCACTCGTCGTGAATGATGGGCCCGCGCCCGCAAGCGCCGTCGTGTTTACCACGAACCGTGCCCAGGCCAACCCCATTCTGTGGAGCCGCAAGGTGGCGCAGAACGGGCCAGTGCGCGCGGTGATTTTGAACTCGGGCGGGGCGAACTGCTTCACCGGAGACTTTGGGTACGAGACGACGAAGCTCACCGCTGAGGCCGTTGCACGCGAGCTGCAGGATCCCACTGCCGACCATGTGCTCGTGTGCTCGACCGGCCTCATTGGCACGGGCGACCAGACGTTCCGCGACAAGATCGTCAACAACGTGCCGCAGCTGACCGCGGCGCTGAGCAGCGATGACACGACGGCCCCCGCCGCGATCCTCACCACCGACTCGGTCGAAAAGACCGAGGTGCACGAGGGCGCGGGCTGGACGATCGGCGCAATGGCCAAGGGCGCCGGCATGCTGGCCCCCGGCCTCGCGACCATGCTCGTCGTCATCACGACCGACGCGCTGCTCGACGGCGATGCCCTCGACCGTGCCCTGCGCGTGGCGACCGGTGCCAGCTTCGATCGCCTCGATTCAGACGGCTGCATGTCCACCAACGACCAGGTGACGCTGCTCGCCAGCGGTGCCAGCGGGGTCACCCCCGACGAGGCCGAGTTCGCTGCCGCCCTGGCCGGGGTCTGCGACAGCCTCGCGAGCCAGCTGCAGGCTGATGCTGAGGGTGCCAGCCACGACATCGACATCGAGGTGCGCGGCGCCGCCAGCATCGAAGATGGCATGGAGGTGGGCCGCTCGATCGCCCGCAACAACCTGTTCAAGGCCGCCATCTTCGGTAACGACCCCAACTGGGGTCGCGTGCTCGCTGCGATCGGCACTACCGAGGCCGCCTTCGACCCCTACCAGGTCGATGTTTCATTCAACGGTGTGCGCCTGTGCCACGCTGGCGCCCCCGATCGCCCCGTCGAAGACTGCGACCTGACCCCGCGTCGCACCCACGTGATGCTCGACCTGTTCTCGGGCGAGCACACCGTCACGATTCGCACGAACGACCTCACGCACGACTACGTGCATGAGAACAGCGCGTACTCGAGCTAACGCTCGTCACCCCACGCACACCGATCGGGCCTGAACGCCCGGGAAAACACGGAAGACGACGATGAGCACCACCACCCACACCCTCGATCACACCCAGGCTAAGGCTAAGGCGCAGGTGCTCATCGAGTCTTTGCCGTGGCTGAAGAAGTTTCGTGATCGCATTATGGTGATCAAATTCGGCGGCAACGCGATGGTCGACGAGGCGCTGCTGAAGGCGTTCGCCGAGGACGTGGTGTACCTGCGTCACACGGGCATTCGCCCGGTCGTGGTGCACGGCGGCGGCCCGCAGATCAACGCGATGCTCGCAAGGCTCGGCATCGAGAGCGAGTTCAAGGGCGGCTACCGCGTGACGACGCCCGAGACGATGGACGTGGTGCGCATGGTGCTCACCGGCAAGGTGAACCCCGAGCTGATCGACGAGATCAACGCGCACGGTCCGCTCGCCGCGGGCACAACGGGAGAGGACGCTGGCTTGTTCGTGGGCCGCCGCCGCGATCCCATAGAGGTCGACGGCGAAATGGTCGATCTGGGCCTCGTGGGTGACGTCGTCGATGTGCGTGTGGCCCCCGTGCTCGCGCTGCTTGACGCGGGCCTGATTCCCGTGGTGTCGTCGATCGCCCCCGACCGCGATCGCCCCGGCGACTCGCTGAACGTGAACGCCGATGCCGCAGCTGGCGCCCTCGCGACCGCGCTCGGCGCCGAAAAACTCGTCATTCTCACCGACGTTGCCGGGCTCTACGCCAACTGGCCCGACCGCGATTCGCTCGTCTCGTCACTCTCCGCCGCCGAGCTCGAGCAGATGCTGCCGAGCCTCGAATCGGGCATGATCCCCAAGATGCGCGCCTGCCTCGACGCGGTGCAGGGCGGCGTCTCAAAGGCCGCGATCATCGACGGCCGCGAACCCCACTCCGTGCTGCTCGAAATCTTCACCGAAGACGGCATTGGTACGGAGATCACGCCCTAACGCGGGCAACTCCCGTCGATCTGGGCCTGACTTCGGGCCCGGATCAGGCCGCTTCGCGGCCGAATTCGCGCGGCTCCCGCGCGCCGCGCCAGCTTGGCTCGCGGTCGGCGGGGTGCTGGGCGCAGTGCTGGCTGGGCTGCTGGGCGCGCTGGCTACCTGGGCGGAGGTGTCTCACCGCACGGCGGCAGAGGCGAGCGGGCTTGCTGGTGGCACCTTCGGCGGCGCCAGCACCACGGCGTGGCTCGAGGCGCCGGCGGGCCTCGCCATCGTGGTGCTGAGCTTCGCCCTGTTTGGAGTGGGCACGGCCTGGCTGATCGTCGCCGATGTGCGCGAGCGGCGGCTGCCCAACACGGTGGTGCTGTGGGCGACGGCGGCGCTCGTCGTGCCGCTCAGCGCCGTGTCGCTGCTGTGGGGGATCCCGGGCGAACTCGCGCTGAGCTGGGCCGCCGCGCTCACATTCGCGGCCGTTGCGCTGGGCGCCTGGCTACTGTGGCCCGCGCACGTGGGGGCGGGAGACGTGAAGCTGACACCCGCCACCGCGTTTCTGCCGGCCTGGATGCAGCCCGAGGCGGTCTGGTTCCTGCTGCCTGTGTGGCTCATGGGCGCACTCACCGTGGCCGGAGTGATCGCGCTGCTGCGCCGGTCACGAGACCTTGCCTTTGGCCCCGTGCTGCTCGTGGCGAGCTGGGGTGCAGCCCTTACGAGCCCGATGCTTGCTGGTCCGCTGCTTACCGGCCCCTTGCTCGCCGGTCCGCTGATTTCGGGCTAAGCGTTCACCGACGAAGCAGCGAGAGCTATCGCCTATCCGAGTAGTCGGGCCTTGAGCGCACGCACCCGGGCGTGAATGTCGTCGCGTACGAGTTCCATCCGCTCGCGTCCCTCGATGCCGCGCAGGCTCGGCTCATCGGTCTCCCACACCTCAACCTGCACACCCTCGACCTCGGGTACCTGGGCCTCGGTGCCCAGCACCACCACGAGCCCCGCCGCTCGCATGTTTGCTTCGGTGAGCGGCTTGGGTACCTGCTCGCTGATATCGACTCCGAGGTCGAGCAGCACCTCCGCAGACAGTGCATTGATGGCGTCACCAGGCTTGGTGCCGGCCGAGGTTATGGTGATGTCGTCGCCGGCCTCGAGTGTCATGAGACCCGCGGCCATTTGTGATTTGCCGCCGTTCTTGGCACAGACAAACAACACGGCGGGGCGAGAAGTCGTGGCAGAAGCGTTCATGATGATGCCTTCGGGGTCAGTGTTGCGGCCAGTGAATCTAGTGCACCTGGAACGATTGAATAATACGCCCAAACACCCCGCTTTTCGCGGGAAAGCAGGCCCGCGTCCACCAAGATTTTCAGGTGGTGCGAGACCGTGGGTTGCCCGAGCTCCAGCGGCTCAGCAAGGTCGCAGACGCAGGTTTCGGCTTCGGTGCTGCTGGACACCAGCGACAGGATGCGCAAGCGACTGGGATCAGATAGTGCTTTGAACCGTGCGGCGAGAGCTTCGGCATCAGGTACCTGCAGGGAGCCCTGGCCTGGTGCAGGAACACAACAGGGGGCAGCGGTGGCAGCGTACGAGGTCACGCGCCTCACCTCACTTATTCTGGCCGATCCGGCATATTGACAAACTTCGATGTCTTCAATCATACTGAACGCATCGAAGGTTGTCGATATTTAGTAATCCGAGGAGCTTTTCATCGTGAGCGATACCCACCCCGTCATCATTATTGGCGCAGGTCCCGTCGGCCTCGCCGCCGCCGCACACCTGCTTGAGCGGGGCCAAGAGGTGCGCGTACTTGAAGCGGGTGCAGGCGTAGGCGCGGCCGTGCAATCGTGGGGCCACATCAAACTCTTCTCGACCTGGCAGTACAACATCGATGCCGCGGCACGCAGGTTGCTCGAAACGCAGGTGCCGGGGTACAGCGCCCAGTGGCAGGCGCCGCGAGCGACTCGTCTCCCCACGGGGGCCGAGCTGGTGAGCGAGTACCTGGCGCCGTTGGCGGCGCATCCCGCATTGTCTACGCACATCAGCTATGGCCACCGGGTGACCGGCATCAGCCGAGTGCAGCCCGATGGCAGCGGGGTCGATAAAACCCGGTCAGTCGGCCGCGATGAATCACTCTTTCTCGTACGCACTGAAACAGAATCGGGCGTGACTGACCTCGTCGCCCGTGCAGTGATTGACGCTTCAGGAACCTGGGGCCAGCCCAACCCGGTGGGCCGTTCGGGGCTTCCTGCTCTGGGCGAAGCCACGGCGCGAGAGTTGGGGCGCATCACCTCGCCCCTGCCTGACCCGCTGGGGAGCGACACCGTGGCATTCGCCGGTAAAACGGTGCTCGTGCTGGGGGCCGGGCACTCGGCAGCGAATACCCTCATCAGCCTGGGCCGGTTGCGCCAGCGTGATCCCGACACCACCGTGCTCTGGGGGCTGCGCGCGAAGGCAAACCCCGTGCGGCTCTACGGCGGCGGAAACGCCGATGAACTCCCCGCGCGCGGCCAACTCGGCATCAGCCTGCGCCGCTTCGTCGAAAACGGCGACATCACCATCGTGGAAGATGCCTCGGTGGTCTCGCTTACCGCGGGGGAGCAGGTGACGGTGTCGCTCGCTGACGGCCGACACCTTGCAGTCGACCTCGTGGTCCCAGCGACCGGGTTTCGGCCTGACCTCTCGCTGCTGTCAGAGCTGCGGCTCGACATAGACGAGATCGTCGAAGCGCCACGAGAACTGGGCCCGCTTATTGACCCGCAGTTCCACAGCTGTGGCACGGTGACGGCCCACGGCGAACGCGTGCTCTCGCACCCCGAGCCGAATTTTTACATTGTGGGCATGAAGAGTTACGGCCGTGCTCCCACGTTCCTCATGGCCACCGGCTACGAACAGGTCCGCTCGATCGCGGCATTCCTTGCGGGGGATCGCGCCGCAGCAGACCAAGTTGAGCTCGAGCTCCCCGAAACCGGGGTGTGTTCCACCGACCTTGGGGGTTCCTGCGATCTCCCGGTAGTAACCGAAGCCGCCGAAAGCTGCTGCGCAGCCCCGCCAGCACCCATCACCATCGGATTTGCCACGGGCACCCTGCACGGGCATGCCGAGTTGGTGGCTGAAGAGCAGCAAAACTAGCGCCCTACCGCATCGGATCGGGCGATACAAGTCTTGCTAGCCGCATTCGAAAGGGCGTAGCCTCACGAGTAGTGACCTATAGGAGGACCGCCCGTGATCAACGGATTTGATGCCCACCTGTTCGATCTCGACGGGGTGATTACCCCCACGGTAATACTGCATCGCCGCGCTTGGCGCGAAACATTCGATGAACTTTTCACGCAGCTGGGGCTCGCCCCCTACCGCGAAGAAGAATACTTCTCGTACCTCGACGGTCTGCCACGGTTTGCTGGGGTGGCCACGCTGTGCGCGGCCCGCGGCATCGAACTCCCCGATGGGGCGTCGGGCGACGTGGGGCTCAGCAGCATCGCCGGGGTCGGCAATCTGAAAAACCAGCGCTTCGCCGAGTTGCTCGAACGCGATGGCATCGAAGCGTACCCCGGCTCGCTGCAGCTGATGCATCAGCTCACGGTGGCCCATAAGCCCATGGCCATCGTGTCGAGCTCGCGCAACGCCGATGCGGTGCTGCGCGCGGCCGGTATTCTCGCACGGTTTGACGCCATTGTCGATGGTGAACGGGCGGCCCAAGAAGGGTTGCCCGGCAAGCCCGCGCCCGATACGTTTGTGCGAGGTGCCGAACTCTTAGGGCTCGCGCCCGCGAACATCGTGGTGTACGAAGACGCAGAATCAGGGGTGGCCGCGGCCCGCGCAGGTGGGTTCGGTTTGGTGGTGGGCGTCGACCGGGGGGCCGGGCGCGCAGCGCTCGAACGCGCCGGCGCACATCACGTAGTGGCAGATCTAGGGGAGCTGGTGGGATGAGTAGTGACGCCTTTGGGGGGCCGATCAACGAACTGAAACGTGACTTCGGCGACGATCCATGGAGGCTGGTGTCGCACGGCATTGATCCGGATCTCGCAGGCCAAGATGAGACGCTGTTCTCGCTCGGCAACGGTTATTTGGGGCTGCGTGGCAATCACGAAGAGGGGCTGCCGCTGGGCAGCCACGGCACCTTTATCAACGGGTTTCACGAAACCTGGCGCATTCAGCACGCCGAGAACGCGTACGGTTTCGCCGAGCAAGGCCAAACCATCGTCAATGTTCCCGATGCAAAAACCATCCGGATCTACGTCGATGACGAACGGCTCAACCTGAGCTCGGCAGACATTCTCGATGTCACCCGCATCCTCGACATGCGCGCGGGCACGCTCACGAGATCGCTGCTGTGGCTGACGCCGACTGGCAAGCGCGTGCGCGTGGAAACGCGGCGCATGGTGTCATTCAGTGCGCGGCACCTCGTGACGATCGAGATGCGGGTGACCGTGCTTGATGCCGATGCTGAGGTCACGATCTCGAGCCTGCTGCTCAACCGGCAAGACCTGGGGCGGGTGAGCACTGAACAGCCCGCGCCGGCCGACGGCCTCGCCGACCCGCGCAAGAGTGAGCAGCTCACCGAACGTATTTTGCAGCCGGGGCCGGCCGAACACGTCGGCGGCCGCAGCATCTTGAGCTATCGAGTGACGAACTCGGGCATGACGCTGGGGGTGGGCGTTGACCACGATTTCGATGCGGGCGACGCCCCGGCAACCGAGGCCTGGCGACGCAGCACCGAGCGTGCTCCCGACCGCGTACGGCACGTGTTTCAGGGTGTGGCGCAGGCAGGTGTGACGGTGAAGCTGGTGAAGACGGTGGCCTATCACTCGTCGACCACGGCGGCGCTGCCCGAGCTGGTCGACCGCTGCGCGCACACGCTGTCGCAGGCGCGCGCCGAGCCCGCTGAGCAGCGCTGGGACATTCAGCGCGCATTTCTTGACAGCTTTTGGAGCCGCAGTGACGTGAAGGTCGATGCCGAGCCCGGGGTGCAACAGTCGGTGCGGTGGAATCTGCTGCAGCTTGCGCAGGCGTCGGCGCGCGCCGACGGCCGCGGGATCCCGGCCAAGGGACTGAGTGGTTCGGGGTACAGCGGCCACTATTTCTGGGATTCAGAGATTTATGTGCTGCCGTTTCTGACCTATACGACACCGCTGTGGGCGCGCAACGCGCTGCGTGCGCGCGAACGCATGCTGCCGCACGCACGCAAACGCGCGGCCAAACTCAACGAAGACGGGGCGCTGTTTCCCTGGCGCACCATCAACGGTGAGGAAGCGAGTGCCTACTACGCCGCGGGCACCGCGCAGTATCACCTGAACGCCGACGTCACCTATGCGCTCGCGCGCTACGTTGCCGCATCAGGCGATTTTGAATACCTCGCCACGGGAGCCAGTGACATCGCCATCGAGACCGCCCGGCTGTGGCACTCGCTGGGATTCTGGCGACGAGATGCGGGCGGCGTCGACACCTTCCACATTCACGGCGTCACCGGGCCCGATGAGTACACCACCGTGGTGAACGACAATCTGTACACGAACACGATGGCACGGTTCAACCTGCGCTTCGCGGCAGAGATCGCGCGGCGCTTCGCCGAAGAGGCCCCCGAGGGGTACGCGGTGTTGAACGCGCGACTCGGCCTGAGTCTCAGTGAAATTCTTGAGTGGGAGCGCGCCGCCGACGGCATGGCGATTCCCTACTCCAAAGAGCTCGGCATTCACCCGCAAGACGCCCACTTTCTTGAGCGTGAGGTGTGGGATTTGGCGGCCACGCCGGCCGAGCAAAAACCGCTGCTGTTGCATTTTCACCCGCTCGTGATCTACCGCTTCCAGGTGCTGAAACAAGCCGATGTGGTGCTTGCGCTGCTGCTCGCCAGCGACGAATTCGGGCGAGCCGAGAAACAGCGCGATTTCGAGTACTACGACGCGCTCACCACGGGCGACTCCACCCTCTCAGGGGTGGTGCAGTCGATCATGGCGGCCGAGGTGGGGTACCCCGATCTCGCTTACCAATACTTCGATCACGCGCTGCGCATGGACCTCGACGATCTGCACCACAATTCGGCAGATGGTGTGCACGTGGCCTCTGCTGGCGGCGTGTGGATGATGCTCGTGCAAGGCTTCGCCGGGATGCGTGACGCCGGCCGCAAGCTGTCGTTCGACCCGCGCCTGCCCAAGCATTGGAACTCGCTCAGCTTCTCGCTGGCGTGGCACGGGGCCACGCTCGGCGTCACCCTCACCACCGACCGCATCGTATTCGAGGTGACGGGCGGCGACGCCGAGGTCACGGTGCACGTGCGGGGCGAGGAAGCGCGCGTCGCTCCCGGCGCGCCGAGGGTCGTGGAACTCACTGATCAGGGCCCCGATCTGGGCACATTTACCGGCCTCTCTGCCGGCATGCTGCCGCGCGAGGGCGACACCGGCGTGATCCATACGCTCTCGGCCGAGGTGCCGCCGGTCACCACGGTGATTCCGACGCGCCACCCCGACTGAGTGAGGGCGCAGCAACGGCGCGAGTAAGATGGGTGGGTGCGCGGGCAATTGCCGCGCTCCGAGTGAAAGGCGGGCCTCATGACCTATGTAATCGCTCTTCCGTGTGTGGACGTGAAGGATCGCGCATGCGTCGACGAATGCCCGGTTGACTGCATCTACGAGGGTGAACGGTCGCTGTATATTCACCCCGACGAGTGCGTCGACTGCGGTGCGTGCGAGCCGGTATGCCCCGTTGAAGCGATCTACTACGAAGATGATCTGCCCGGCGAGTGGTCTGACTACTACAAGGCCAACGTCGAGTTCTTTGACGAAATTGGTTCGCCCGGTGGCGCCGCCAAGGTCGGCATCTACACCTTCGATCACCCGGTGATCGCGGTGCTGCCGCCCCAGGGCGCCTGATCCCGATGCGCGGAGCACTGCCTGACTACCCCTGGGATGCCATGGCGCCGTACGCACAGCGTGCGGCCGAGCACCCCGAGGGGGCGCTCAACCTGTCGATCGGGTCACCGGTTGACGCGGCTCCTGAGGCAGTGCAGCGCGCCCTCGGCGTCGCATCTGACGCCCACGGGTACCCGGCGACCGCCGGCACGAGCGAGCTGCAAGCCGCGATCGCCGATTGGATGCTGCGGCGACGCGGTGTCACGGTCGCAGCTGACGCGGTGCTGCCCACCATCGGTTCAAAAGAACTGGTTGCCCTGCTGCCGTTCTTGCTGGGCCTGGGCAAAGACGAAGCCGTCGTGTTTCCCCGCGTTGCCTATCCCAGCTATGCGATGGGCGCCGCGCTCGTGGGCGCCGACGCCATCGCCTCAGACGAACCGGCCGAGTGGCCCGAGAACACCCGCCTGGTGTGGCTGAACTCGCCGTCGAACCCCGATGGTCGGGTGCTTGATGTTGAGGCGTTGCGCGCCGCGGTGAGCCGCGCCCGCGAGCTAGGCGCCGTTATCGTTGGCGACGAATGCTACGCCGAATTTGCGTGGCAGGAGCCCTGGAAATCTGAGGGCGTGCCCTCAATTCTTGATCCGCGGGTCGTTGGCGACGACCACACCGGCGTGCTGAGTGCGTATTCGCTCAGCAAGCAGTCGAACCTGGCCGGCTACCGCGCCGCGTTTGTGGCCGGTGACGCCGCCCTCATCTCCCAACTCCTCACCGTGCGCAAGCACGCGGGGTTGATGCAGCCGGGGCCCGTGCAACGGGCGATGGTCGCGGCCCTCGGAGATGAGCTGCACGTTGCGCAGCAGTACACCAAGTACGAGGCGCGACGCGCGCAACTGCAGGGTGCGCTGGAATCAATGGGATACCGAATCGATGGCAGCGAAGCGGGGCTGTACCTGTGGGCAACGCGCGGCGTCGACGCATGGGAAAGCATCGCTGAGTTCGCCGAGATCGGCATCCTTGCGGGGCCAGGCGTGTTTTACGGTGACCATTCACCGCAGCACGTGCGCCTCGCCATCACCGCCACCGACGCAGACATTGCGGCGGCGGCAGCACGCATGCGCGCGCAATCGATGACGACCTAAGTCGACATTTTGTTCGACGTCAAGATAATCTAGACGTTGGACGTGATCGCACGTGAATGCGTTCGTCGGTTTCAACAAGAGCCGATAGTGTAATAGGAGCGGCGGCATCGTACCCGATAGCCAGCCCCAAATGAGACCTCACGAGGAGACGACGTGACTGATTCGACTCAGAGCCAGGGACAGGCGGCAGCGAAGCTGACGTTCCCTGGTGGGACCGCAGAGTTTCCCATTTCGGAATCGGTGGACGGTAACTCCGCGATTGACGTAAGTACTCTCACGCGCCAGAGCGGCCTGACGGCGCTCGACTACGGCTTTGTGAATACTGCATCGACGAAATCGAAGATTACCTACATCGATGGCGACGAAGGCATTCTTCGTTACCGCGGCTACCCGATCGAAGAGGTGGCACAGAAGTCCTCGTTCATCGAGGTCGCCTACCTGCTGATCTACGGCGAGCTGCCGACACCCGACCAGCTTGACGCATTCAACAACGAGATTCGTCGGCACACGCTGCTGCACGAAGACATGCGTTACTACTTCGAGGCTGTGCCGCACACCGCACACCCGATGGCTGTGCTCTCGGGCGGCCTGCAGACGATGTCGACCTACTACGAAAGCTCGCTCGACACGAACGTGCCCGAGTTCGTTGAGGTCAACACGATCCGTCTGCTCGCCAAGCTTCCCGTGCTGGCAGCCTACGCACACAAGAAGTCGATCGGTCAGGCCTTCCTGTACCCCGACAACAACCTCGGCTTCGTCGAGAACTTCTTGCGCCTCAACTTTGGCAACAAGGCTGAGTCATACGAGATGAACCCCGTGCTCGTCGATGCCCTCGACAAGCTGCTGATCCTGCACGCCGATCACGAGCAGAACGCTTCGACGTCGACGGTGCGCCTCGTGGGCTCGACCGGCGCGAACATGTTCTCGTCGGTGTCAGCTGGCATTAACGCACTCTCGGGCCCGCTGCACGGCGGCGCCAACGAGGCCGTGCTCGATATGCTCGCGCAGATTCGCGACTCGGGCCAGAGCGTTGAAACCTTCGTTGAGAAGGTCAAGCGCAAGGAAGACGGCGTGAAGCTCATGGGCTTCGGTCACCGCGTCTACAAGAACTACGATCCGCGTGCGCGCATCGTGCGCGAGAGCGCCGGCAAGGTTCTGGAAGAGCTGGGAGTCAGCGATCCGCTGCTCGGGCTCGCGATGGAACTTGAGCAGATCGCGCTGAACGACGATTACTTCAAGGAGCGCAAGCTCTACCCCAACGTCGACTTCTACACCGGCGTGATCTACAAGGCAATGGGCTTCCCGACGCGCATGTTCACCGTGCTCTTCGCGATCGGCCGCTTGCCCGGTTGGATCGCCCAGTGGCGCGAGGCTCGTGAAGACGGCCAGACCAAGATCGGCCGCCCGCAGCAGCTGTACATCGGGTCACCCGAGCGTCACCTGAACCGCTAACCACAGCGGTCACCCCAGCTGAGCTGGGACACACAAAAGCGGTTGAGACCCTCTCGGGCCTCAACCGCTTTTGTGTTCGTGCTGCGGGTTATGCGTGCAGCGCGGCGTTGAGAGTCACACCCGACCCAGAGCGGGGCAGCGCCTCGACCGCGCCCGTGGCCGAATTACGGCGAAACAGCAGGTTCGCGACGCCCGAGAGCCTGAGCGCCTTCACCTCGGCGGGGGCACCAGCCGACTCTTCGGTGCCGCGGGGGAGCAGCACCTTCGTGCCCGCGGTGATGTAGAGACCCGCCTCAACAACGCTGTCGTCTCCGAGTGAGATACCGATGCCCGAGTTCGCGCCGAGCAGCGCGCGTGCCCCGATGGTGACGCGCTCGGTGCCACCGCCCGAGAGCGTGCCCATAATCGATGCGCCACCGCCAATGTCGGAGCCCGCGCCGACGACTACGCCCTGCGAAATGCGGCCCTCGACCATCGACGCACCGAGCGTGCCCGCGTTGAAGTTCACGAAGCCCTCGTGCATCACCGTCGTGCCGGGGGCGAGGTGTGCGCCGAGGCGCACACGCGAGGCGTCTGCAATGCGCACGCCCTGCGGTACGACGTAGTCGGTGAGGCGGGGAAACTTGTCGACGCCCACCGCGGTGACGCCGGCGCGCTTCAGCACGGGCAGGCGTGCGGCATACTCACTGGGCAGCATCGGCCCCGCGGTGGTCCAGGCCACATTGGGGAGCTGGCCGAAGATGCCGTCGAGGTTGATGGAGTTGGGCTGCACGAGGCAGTGCGACAGCAGGTGCAGGCGCAGGTAGGCGTCGGCGGTCGATGCTGGCGCGGCATCGAGATCGATCTCGATGCTCACAAACTGAGTTTCTACGGCGAGGGTGTCGTCGCTGTCGACGAGGGGAACGAACTGCGCGGGGATGATCGCGGTGTCAATTTCTGCGGGGCGACGACCCAGCGCGGGGTCAGGAAACCAGGCGTCCAGTGCGGTGCCGTCTGCTGCGATTGTCGTGATTCCCTGGGCCCAAGCCCACCTCGAATGTGTCATAACCTCTATCGTAAACGCGCGCGCTATTCTTAAACGCATGAGCGCATCTTCGCACCTCCCACTTGATCCCAGCCAAGGCTCAGTCTCGCTCACCAGGCAGCTGTGTGACATCAGTTCGGTGTCGGGCGATGAGGGCCGCATCGCCGACGCCGTCGAAGCGCTGCTGCGTGCACAGGCCCCGCACCTGACGGTGCTGCGCGACGGTGACACGATCATCGCGCGCACGACGCTGGGCCGCGCCCAGAGCGTCGCGATCGCGGGCCATCTCGATACGGTGCCGATCAACGAGAATCTGCCGACCTGGGAAGCTCCGGATCCGGCGACGGGTGAGCCGATGCTGTGGGGCCGCGGCACAGTCGACATGAAGGCCGGTGTCGCGGTGCAGCTGTTGCTCGCCGTCGAGCTCACCGAGCCCGAGGTCGATCTCGTGTGGGTCTGGTACGACCATGAAGAGGTGGCGTCAGACCTCAGCGGGCTGGGCCGAGTGATGCGGGCGCACCCCGAACTCTTCGACGTTGACTTCGCGATTCTGGGTGAACCGTCAAACGGCACCATCGAGGGCGGCTGCAACGGCACCCTGCGGGCCCGTGCGACCTTCCACGGCACGCGCGCGCACTCCGCGCGCAGTTGGATGGGGGTCAACGCGATTCATCGCGCAGGGGCCCTGCTCGAGAAACTCAGCGCGTACGAGGCCGAACGCATTGTGGTTGACGGGCTCGAATACCGCGAGGGGCTCAACGCCGTGGGCATCGAGGGGGGTATCGCCGGCAACGTGATTCCAGATCGCTGCACCGTTGAAGTGAACTACCGGTTCGCGCCGAGCCGCTCGGCCGACGACGCCAGCGCGTTCGTGCGCGAATTTTTGTCGGCCGCAGACGAAGTGGAGATCGTTGATCTTGCGCCGGGTGCAAGGCCCGGTCTCGACGCGGCGCTCGTGCAACGGTTCGTGGCGGCGGTGGGGCAAACTCCCACCGCAAAATTTGGCTGGACCGACGTGTCGAGGTTCGCGGCGATCGGTATTCCGGCAGTGAACTTCGGCCCGGGCAACGCGTCACTCGCGCACGCAGATGACGAACGAGTGTCGCCCATGCAGATCGTGGAGACCGAAAAAGCGCTGCGTTCGTGGTTGAACTAAACAAATTAGGTTCGCAAAACGCCGCCGTATGACGCGCGGGTTAGCGGTTGTCAGACGGCGCCAGCTAAAATAGAAATGTACCACCAAAAATGCGAGGAGGCGTCATGGCTGCAATGAAACCGAGGACTGGGGACGGTCCCATGGAAGCGGTGCGCGAAAGCCGAGTAATCGTAGTGCGCGTGCCCCTTGAAGGCGGAGGCCGGCTGGTCGTTTCTGTCAATAACGACGAAGCGGCTGAGCTGCGCGATGTACTTGCCGCGGTGCTCGACGGTTAATCCCCTTGACAGCGTAAGGGCCCGAGATTCATTTCGAATCTCGGGCCCTTTCTCGTCTAGCTGAGGTTACGCGTCCAACCGCACCACGGTGAGCAGCCCATCACCGGCGGGCGAAAGCGCGGGAGAGATAGCGGGCGACTCGGCAACAATGGCGAGCAAATCACGCATCGCCTGCGTGGCCTCGTCGCGCGCCGCGGGGTCGGCGACGCGGCCGTGGCCGAGCGCGCCGGGCACGACGACAACCCCGCCCGGGCGGGTGACGCCCAGCGCATACTCAAAGTGTTCGAGCAGCTGCTCGGGGTTCGCGTCGATGAGCACGATGTCATACGCCGCCAGGTTGAGGCGCGGCATGACGTGACGGGCATCGCCCTCGATGAGGCGCAGCCGTGAAGCCGCAACGCCAGCGCCGACGAACGTGGCGCGTGCCTCGCGCAGAAACTCGGGCTCGATCTCGATCGAGGTGAGCGTGGCCTGCGGGGCGTGACGCAGCAGCGACAGGCCGCTGACCCCCACACCGGTGCCAATCTCGCAGATCGCAGAGGCGCGCATGACTGCGGCGTACCCCGAGAGGTGTGCCGCGGTTGACCGGCTGACGGGTTCGATGCCCAACTCGAGCGACAGTCTGCGCGCGGCAACGATCGGCTCAGTCTCAGTGGGGTATTGCTCCGCAAATTGCCAGTTGCGCTCGATCTTGCTCAATGGTCCCTCCGGCCTTTCTCTGCACCACCGCGTCGGGGCAGGCGTCCGTGAAGCGGTCGCGTGCTGGGTGCTTTGCTTCTTAGCGTAGAGGGTTGTGCGCGTGTACGCGTGGGATTCCCAAGAAACGGGCGCGGCGCGATACGATGAGGGGAATGGGCCTCAACTTTGAAAAGATACTGGTGATCCTGGTGATCGCCATGTTTGTGCTGGGTCCAGAACGAATTCCGGCCTACGCCAAGAAGTTCGGTGACCTCGTGCGCAACATTAAGCACATGGCCGACGGCGCGAAAGACCGGCTGCGTGACGAGATGGGCCCCGAGTTCGACGACGTCGACTGGCGCCAGCTCGATCCCCGCCAGTACGACCCGCGACGCATCATTCGCGACGCCCTCGTCGAAGATGAGCGCGAAGCCCGCGCCGAAGCCCGCAAAGAGCGGGTCGCCGAAGCACGGCGCGAGCGCGAAGCCCTCGCGGGCGACGGCACACTCAAGTACGACGACGAAGCCACCTAAGCCCGGCAGCGCCGCTGAGCGGCATTACGCCGAGCGGCATTACCGACGGCGCGCCAGAAGCTGCTCAGCTGTAAGCGCTCAGCTCCGGCTCAGCGAACGGGCCGCGTGAACGTTCCTAGCGCACGCTGAGGCCGAGCTTGCGCCCGGCCAGGCCACGGCCCGACACTGCCAAGGCGCCCGCCAGCTCGCGCACGGTGCGCGCTGCGGGGTCGTCAGGCAGGGTGAGTACGGCGGGGTCGCCTGCGTCACCGGCTTCGCGGAAGGCGGGGCTGAGCGGCACACTGCCCAGCAGCGGCACGTCGGGGTGCTCGGTATCTTTCAGGCGCTCGACGACGAGCTGCCCGCCGCCCGAGCCAAAGACGTCGATGATGCTGCCATCGGGCTGCACGAGACCGGCCATGTTCTCGATGACACCGATGACGCGCTGGCCGGTTTGCCTCGCGACGAGCGCGCTGCGCACCGCAACATCTGCCGCCGCTTCCTGCGGGGTCGTAATAACGAGCACCTCGGCCTGCGGCAGCAGCTGGCCGACGCTGATGGCGACATCTCCCGTCCCCGGCGGCAGATCGAGCAGCAGCACGTCGAGGTCACCAAACCAGACGTCGCGCAAGAACTGTTCGATGGTGCGGTGCAGCATGGGGCCGCGCCACGACACCGCGGTTTTGCGCGGGTCGGCGTCGCCCAAAAACATGCCGATCGAAATTACCTTGACGCCGTGCGCGACGGGCGGCACGATCATGTCGTCGACGCGGCTGGGCTGGGCGACCTGGCCATCACGGCTGAGACCCATGATGCCCGGAATCGAAAACCCAAAGATATCGGCGTCAACGAGGCCGACGCTGAGGCCCTGCGCCGCGAGCGACACCGCAAGCCCCGCGGTGAGCGAGGATTTGCCCACGCCGCCCTTGCCGCTTGTCACCGCAATCACCCGGGTCAGGGAGTCGGGCCCAAACTGCTGCGGGCGGGCCTCGCGGTCGCCGCGCACGAGCTTCACAAACGCCGCGCGCTCCTCGCTCGTCATCACGCCGACGTCAATCGACGTGCCGGTGACGCCGGGGGTGCCGGCGACGGCCGCCGTGACATCGGCCTCGATCTTGCGGGCCGCGGGGCAGCCTGCGATCGTCAGGCTGATGCCCACGCTCGCGTGACCGGCCTCATCAACGGCCACCTGGCCGACCATGCCGAGCTCAGTGATGGGGCGCAGAATTTCGGGATCCTGCACGCGCGACAGCGACTCAAGAATGGCGGTTTCAATGGGGAGAGACATCGGTTCCTTCAGCGGCTGGGCGAGCCTTCGGGTGGGTGGGGGACGGCGCGGGATCCGGATCCTCGGCCAGTTCGGCGAGCAGTGAGCGCAGCTCCTGCCGCAGAAACTCGCGGTCGGGAAGATCTTTCAGCGCGAGGCGCAGCGCGACGACCTCGCGGGCGAGGAACTCGGTGTCGGCGAGGTTGCGTTCTGCGCGCTGCCGATCTTGCTCGATCTGCACGCGGTCGCGGTCGTCTTGGCGGTTCTGCGCGAGCAGAATCATGGGGGCCGCGTACGACGCCTGCAGCGACAGGATCAGGGTGAGGGCGGTGAAGCCGAGGGCGGCGGAGTCGAAGCGCCAGCCGGTGGGGCCGAGCGTGTTCCACAGGATCCAGGCCACGCACATGAGCGTGAGCGCCAGCAAGAAGATGGGGGTGCCCATGCCGCGCGCGATGCGTTCGGTCCAGCGCCCAAACTGCTCATTGCGGGGGAGCGCTCGGGCATCAGCGCGCGATTCGCTGCGCGGTGAGGCCGCGCGTGCGCCGAGCGGGGTCGCGAGCGACTGGTTCTCGGTGCGCCTGCCAAAGAGTCTCATGCCGTGGCCTCGGGTTCGTCGTCGGCGTGACGCCAGTCGTCGGGCAGCAGGTGATCAAGCACGTCATCGACTGTGACGACGCCGACGAGGCGCTGCTGCGCATCAACCACGGGCATCGCCACGAGGTCGTAGCTGGCGAGCCTGCGTGACACTTCGGCGGCGCTCGCGCTCACCGGCACCGCTTCCATTTCGGCGTCGATGAGGGAAGAGAGTCGTTCGTGGGGCGGGTACCGCAGCATGCTTTGGAAATGCGCCATGCCCAGGTACTCGCCGGTGGGTGTTTCGAAGGGGGGATGCGTGACGTACACGGCCGAGGCCATGGCCGGCGGAATTTCGGCGCGACGAATCATCGCGAGACCCTCGGCGACGCTCGATTCGCCCGAGAGCACGATCGGTGAGGGGCTCATCAGGCCACCGGCGGTGTCGGCGTCGTACTCGAGCAGCCGGCGTACGTCTTCGGCTTCCTCAGGCTCCATCAGGTCGAGCAGTTCTTCGCCGGTGGCGGCGGGCAGAGCTGAGATCAGGTCGGCCGCGTCATCGGGTTCCATGTGGTCGAGCACATCGGCGGTGCGGGCCTGGGGGATCACGGCGAGAATGGCGAGCTGATCGGGCTCGCTCATCTCTTCGAGGGCGTCGGCGACGCGGTCATCGGGGAGCTCGCCGATGACCTCGTGCATGCGGGGCTGGGGGAGTTCGAGCAGCGCTTCGGCGAGGTCGGCCGGTTTCAGATCGACGAGCGTCTGGATGAGCAGCTCGGCTGAACGCGACCCGGGGGTCGTAGTGGGCAGCTGCACGTCAGACCACTGCACGATGCGTGACTCGGCGCGGGCGAACGGTGCGGCGGGCTTATTGAGCCGCACAAACAGTTCGGTGACGAACCACTCGCCCGAGCGGCTGCGCTCAATCGAGGCGTCCTCAATGCGCGCCTGCACGGCCACCGTGCCCGGCACGGTGGGCGTCAGATGCACCATCCGCCCGATCAGCTCGGCAATCATGCGCGATTCACCGCCGCGCTGCTCAAACCGGCGCACATTAATGAGACCAGTCGTCAGCACCTGACCTGAGCCGATCGAGGTCACGCGGCCGATCGGCACGAACACCCGGCGTTTACCGGGAATTTCGACGATCAAACCGACGACGCGGGGTGCCCCGGTCGCTCGAAAAACCATCAGTACGTCGCGCACCTTGCCGATGCGATCGCCGACCGGATCAAAGACGCCGCGGCCAGCGAGGCGTCCCACAAACACCCTCGATGTAGTCACGTTCCTAAGATACCGTTTTCGGCTGTGCGTTGTGCCACGAACTGAGTTACAGCATCGCCTCGGCGGCCTTAAACTCCTGCGAGATTTCTTCCTGGTGGCGGTAGGTGGCCAGGCTCACGCAGATCGTCACCACGAGCGCGACGGCGAACGCGGGGAGCAGCTCGTAGAGGCCAGTGTCAAACGCCTTCCAAATGAACACGGTTGCTGATCCGGTGAGCATACCGGCGATCGCGCCCCAGTTGGTGAGCTTGCGCCAGTACAGGCTCAGCAGCACGATGGGGCCAAACGCCGCACCAAAGCCAGCCCAGGCGAAGGCGACGAGCGCGAGGATGCTGTCGTTGGGGGAGATCGCGAGCAATCCCGCGATGATCGCGACCACCAGCACGCCCAAGCGCCCGAGCACGACGAGGGTTTTCTCGCTGGGGGCCGGCTTCTTCACGGCGCGGTAGATGTCTTCGACGAGCGCCGACGAGCACACGATGAGCTGGCTCGACAGCGTGCTCATAATCGCGGCGAGCACCGACGCCAGCACAAGGCCCGCGACGAACGGGTGCAGCAGCACCTGCGAGATGAGCAGCACCACCGTTTCGGGGTTCTGGGTAGCACCCCCGAACTTGTCGAAGTAGGCGATGCCGATGAGCCCCGTGCTAATCGCGCCGAGGAGTGAGAGGAACTGCCAGCTGGTGCCCACGCGGCGGGCACTTGCAGCCTCTTGCGGTGAGCGCAGCGCCATGAACCGCACGATGATGTGCGGCTGGCCGAAGTACCCGAGCCCCCAGGCCAGCCCCGAGATGATGATGAGCGCGGCCGCCCCGGTGGTGAGTGCGCCGCCGCCAAAGAATGACAGGTTACCGGCGCCGACGGTTTCGACGATCGCGGCGGTTTCGCCGAAGCCGCCGATTGAAATAATCGCGATGATAGGCACGACCACGAGCGCGGTCACCATAATCAGGCCCTGCACCACATCGGTGAGCGAGGCGCCCAGAAAGCCACCAAACAGCGTGTAACACAGGGTGACCGCCGTGACGATGAGCATGCCCACGAGGTAGTCGCCCCCAAACGTCGTCTCGAAGAAGATGCCGCCCGCGACCATGCCCGAAGAAATGTAGAGCGTGAAAAAGACCAGAATGATGAGGCTGGCAACGGTGCGCAGCACGCGGGTGCGATCGCGCAGCCGGTTCTCGAAGAAACTGGGAATGGTGATCGAGTTTCGAGACACCTCGCTGTAGGCGCGAAGCCTTGGGGCCACGAGCCGCCAGTTGAGATAGGAACCAATTAAGAGGCCCACCGCGATCCACGATTCGATCAACCCGGTGGCGTAGATCGCCCCGGGCAGCCCCATGATCAGCCAGCCCGACATGTCTGATGCGCCGGCGCTGAGCGCGGCCACCCACGAGGGCAGGTTGCGCCCGCCGAGCATGTAATCCTCGTGATTGCGGGTCTTGCGATACGCCATGAAGCCGATGACGAGCAGCAGCGCAAAGTAGATCCCCAGCGCAATGTAGAGTTAGAACTGTTCGGGCATGCGAATCCTTCGAGGGTGCGATGGGTGGTGCCTGCGGTACCGAACCAGCTTGGCACAATTGCGCGCGGGCTGAAACTGGGCGGGCTGGGCGGTTAGTTCCCGTAAGCGCTGCTCCTGTGGGCATGAACGCAGGGGTGCCGTGCGGCAGGTTCGCCGAGGGCACACCGCTTCGGCGGCCCAACCCAGGCGGCACTGTGGAAGAATCGGCTGTATGAGTACACCGACGACCCCCGGATCACGCCGCCAGCAGATGACGCCCGAACTTCCTACCGGCGAGATCGTCTCAACCTATGACCGTTACGAGGACGCGAAGCACGCCGTCGATGTGCTTGCGCGATCCGGGTTTCCGGTGCGCCAGGTAAGCATCGTCGGTAACGATGTGCGCAGCGTTGAACGCGTCACCGGGCGCCTCACCTATGGGCGCGTGGCACTGATGGGTGCGCTTTCGGGGGCATACCTGGGCCTCTTCCTCGGCCTGCTGCTCTTCATCTTCCAGCCCGAGAACACCGCCATCGTTGGCGTATTCATCGCGGCCGTGGTGATCGGCGCCGGTTTCGGCATGCTGTTCGGAGTGCTGTCGTACGCGATGAACCGCAACCGACGCGACTTCTCGTCGGTGATGCAGATGGTGGCGACCCGGTACGACCTCATCACTGATGCTGAGCAGCTGCACGAAGCGCGCCGGGTGCTCTCAGGTCATACTGGCGCGTAACGGCCACCGAGTGCAACGAGCGAGGGCGGGTATCGAATCATTCGATACCTGCCCTTGCTGTGTCACCAGAGTGCTCGTTAGACGTCGCGCAGCAGTAACTGGCGGTCTACTAACAGCCCGGTTGAATGAACGTCGTTAAGCAGCTTGCTTCTTCACTAACTGTGAAACGCGGCCGCGAGAAACTCCTAAAATCGCAGCGGTGTCGGTCACGGAGACTCCAGCGGACCGTAGGCCCTGCACAACGGCGACGGTTTCCTTTGCGGCAAGCTCCTGTAGCTCCTGGGCCCGACGAGTTGCGAGCCGTGCTTCACGAACCCGGTCCCCGAGATCGCCGATCGCGGGGGAGACGGTGACTGCCCAGTCGCTGTGGTCAGTTTCGGGGTTAACGGTGTCGAGGTAATCGCGTATTTGCTGAGCAGCCTTGTCGAGCGTGCTGACCTGCGTGACTACCTCGCCGTTGAGGCGGAGTTCCCAGCCGTGCTCCCATTGCTGGGCGACGGTGGTGATATTCATGATGCCTCCTCGATGGCTTTGAGCGCCTGCCTGACTAAACCGGGGGAAATCTCGCGGGTCTGGGTAATGACTGTCTGGTGGGAGCCATTGATCCAGACTTCGTGATCTCCTTTGCCCTGGCGGGGCACGAAACCCGCTTGCCTGAGTAGCTTGGCCAGTTCGCGGTACTTCATCGGCTTCGTCACAAGTATATTTTACCCCCACTAGACAGTCAATGTCTAGGGGGGCTATGCGCTCAGCTCTGATATGGAATCAGATTGACTGACCTGACTGCTAGACGTCGCGCAGCAGCTTTTGGATGCGCTGCGCCGACACCGGCTCGGCCGTGCGCAACTGCTGTGCAAACAGGCTAATGCGCAGCTCTTCAATCAGCCACCGCACGTGCACGAGCACATCGGGAGTGCCATCAAGCACGGGCATGCGCCCGCCCGCATCTGAGAACAAGATCAGCATACGATCGACCTCGTTTTGCCAGGCACGGTCGCGCCCCGGGTTCTCAGTGAGCGCCCGCATGCGCATGCACAGCGCCTCGAGGTACACCGGCACACGCGCGAGCTGCGTGAGCCCGGTGCGCGAGACGAACCCGTCGTAGACGAGCCCGTCGACTTGGCGGGCCGCGTCGGCAACCTGGCTGAGCACCTGAATGGACTTGGCCTGATCGATGGCCTTGCGCGCGAGACGCACGCCGTCGAGCACCTTCGCGGTGAGCGCGATCGCGCGATACACCTCGTCGATGAGCGACCGGGCGTACTCGTTGGCAATCTCCTCAAACATGCCATGCGACCACACGAGCCCGTCGGCCGAGTGCTTCGCGATCGCGGCGTCAGCCACGGCCAGCGACACATCGGCGATGGCGGCATCGAGGCTGCGGTACGGCCCCGCGCCCAGCAACAGCTTCTCTTGGTTCGAGAGGTGCTCGCGAATGTAGCTTGACGGTGACGGCGAACTCAGCGTCAGCAGCTTACGAATGCCGCGCTTCGAGAGGCGGGCCTGCTCTCGCGGGTCGGCCACGAGCACGAGATCAACGCTCGTGCGGCGATCGACGATGGCGGGATACGCGCGCACCACGCCGGCGCCCGGGCCGCGGCCCTTCGCGTACGCCGTATCGACGTGCCGGGGCAGATCACCAAAGGTCCAGGTGGTGACGCCCTTTCGCTCGAGCTCGCTCTTGGGCAGCGCGGCCGCGGCGACCTTCGCCACGCCCTGCGTCGCCCGCTGCTTGTGCGCCGCCTTCAACTCGCCCAGATTCTTGCCGGTGCCCACGGTCTTCCCGCGGCCGTCAACGACGCGGAAGGTGGGAGTGAGGTGAGCCGGGAGGCGATCCGGATCAAAATCAGCCGCCGTCACCGGCACGCTCGTGCGCCGCTTGATCTCGGCAGCGAGCAGCGTGGTGAGTGCCTGATGCTCGGCCGCGAGCTCGGTACGCCCGGTTTTCGCCGGGGGATCGGCGGGGGCGTTCAGCTGCGGTTCGATCGCGGTGAGCAGCGTGCGCGCCCAATCAGCGGCGGGTACCACGTGCTTGCGAATCGCCTTGGGGAGCGTCTTAATGAGCGCGGTGACGAGATCCTGGCGCAGGCCCGGCACCAGCTTCTCAAAGTCAGATTCCTCGAGCCTGGGCAGCAGCGGCAGCGGCACATTGACGGTGACACCGTCGTCTTCGGCCGTCGGGTCGAAGCGGTAACGCAGCTTGAGGCGCTGGTCACCGTGCTGCCACTCGCGCGGAAATTCGCGCTCGTCAACCTGCTCGTCTTCTTCTTCGAGGAGGTCAGCGCGGCGCAGGTGCAGCAGCTGCGGGTCGGTGAGTTTCTTCTGCTTCCACCAACCCTCGAAGCTGCGCGTCGACACGACATCGGCGGGAATGCGCTTGTCGTAGAACTCGAAGATCACCTCGTCGTCGCTCACGATGTCGCGGCGGCGGGTGCGCTCCTCGAGCTGTTCGAGCTCGCGACGCAGCTGCCGGTTTGCGCGGTCAAATGCCTGCGGCGAATCCCAGTCGCCGTCGACGAGCGCGTGCCGAATGAACAGCTCGCGCGCGTGGTTTTGATCGAACCGTGCCAGCTGCACCTTGCGGCGCTCGACGATCGCGACCCCGTAGAGGGTCACGCGCTCGTACGCGACGGCAGCGCCCTGGTTCTTCTCCCAGTGCGGCTCTGAAATCTGGCGCTTCGCGAGGGGCCCCGCGAGCTCTTCAGCCCAGGCCGGGTCGACGGCGGCGTTGCCGCGCGCGAACAGCCGAGAGGTTTCGACGAGTTCAACGCTCATCAACACCTCAGGCGGCTTCTTCGCGAGCACCGATCCGGGATAGAGCACAAAGCGGGTGCCGCGTGATCCCACGAACTCCTGCGCGGGTTTGCGCTTGGTGGCGCCGGCCACCCCGCGGCCCGCGGGGGCGTGCCGTTCTTGTTTATCGTCGCGCACGCCAATCTGCGAGAGTAAGCCCGACAGAATCGAGCGGTGAATGGCCTCGCTTGAACCGCCGGTGACCTCAGCGGCGGCCGAAGCCGAGCTCGACTTGATCTTCGCGATGCGCGCGATCTGGCGGTAAAGATCCATCCACTCGCGCACCCGCAGAAAGTTCAGGTACTCAGACTTACACATGCGGCGGAACGAGCTCGAAGAGCGCTCCTCCTGCTGCTTCTGCAGATAGTTCCACAGGTTGAGCAGCGTCGACAGATCGCCCTCAGGGTCGTTGAAACGCGCGTGCATTTCATCGGCGCGGCCGCGTTCGGCCTGGGGGCGTTCGCGCACATCTTGAATGGTGAGCCCGGCCACAATCGCCAGCACCTCGGGCACCACGTCACGCTTTTGCGCCTCGATCACCATGCGCGCGAAGCGCGGCTCGATGGGCAGGCGCGACAGTTCGCGCCCCACCGCGGTGATGCGGTGCGTGGCACCCTTCGCTTTACCCGCGGCAGTGTTCTTGTTACCCGTGCCAGCGTTCTTGGCTGACCCGCTGCCCGCACGCGCGCCGCGCTTTGCGGGGATGGCTTCGACCGCACCGAGCTCGGCGAGCAGCCCCATACCGTCGGCGATGCCGCGCTGATCGGGCGGCGTCAGGAAGGGGAACTCGGCAACGTTACCGAGCCCGAGCGACAGCATCTGCAAGATCACCGAGGCGAGGCCGGTGCGGCGCACCTCGGGCTCGGTGTACTCGGGCCGCGTGGTGAAGTCTTCTTCGCTGTACAGCCTGATGGCAATACCCGGGCTGGTGCGACCCGAACGGCCCGAGCGCTGGTTAGCGCTCGCCTGTGAGATCGCTTCGATCGGTAGGCGCTGCACCTTACTTTTCGCGCTGTAGCGTGAAATGCGCGCGGTGCCGGCGTCGATGACGTAGCGAATACCGGGCACGGTGAGTGAGGTCTCGGCGACGTTCGTGGCGAGCACGATGCGCCGCACACCGGGCGCCCCGCGCTCAAACACGCGGTGCTGTTCGGCAGCGCTCAACCGGCCATACAGCGGCAGGATCTCGGTGCGCGCGGCACGGCTCGACCGGCGCAGGCTGCCGTTTAGAGCATCTGCCGCGTCACGGATCTCGGCCTCGCCCGACAAGAACACGAGCACATCGCCCGGCTCTTCACGCGCGAGCTCGTCGACGGCGGCGCCGATTGCGTCAAACAGGTCGCGCTCGTCGGTGCGAATCTTGGGGGGACCGCCCTTGGGGTCGGCAATCTCGACCTGCTCAATGAGGGGGCGGTAGCGCACCTCAACGGGGAAGGTGCGGCCAGAAACCTCAACGATGGGCGCGGGCTTGCCCGTGTGCACATCGGCGAAGTGCTTCGCGAACGACTCGGGGTCGATCGTGGCCGAGGTGATGATGACCTTGAGGTCGGGGCGGCGCGGCAGCAGCGTGCGCAGATAGCCCAGCAAAAAGTCGATGTTGAGACTGCGTTCGTGCGCCTCATCAATGATGATCGTGTCGTACGCCTTCAGATCACGATCGCGGTGAATTGCGTTCAGCAAAATTCCGTCGGTCATGAGCCTGATGCGGGTGTCCTCAGACACGCGGTCGGTGAACCGCACCTGGTAGCCCACGAGCCCACCCAGCTCAGACCCCAGCTCTTCGGCGATGCGCTCGGCGATCGTGCGCGCCGCAATGCGCCTGGGCTGCGTGTGCGCGATGCGTTCACGGCCCATCGCGAGCAAAATTTTGGGGAGCTGCGTCGTCTTTCCTGACCCGGTCTCACCGGCAACGATAATGACCTGATGGTCGCGAATTGCATCCCGGATCTCGTCGCGCATCTGCGAGACGGGAAGTTCTTCGGGAAAGGAAATGTGGGGAAGATGCAGTGACATGGCCTCACTAGTATCCCAGCGTTTGCCTGGTGGCGTCGCGCCTAGAATAAACTTCTACTGGATTAAAGGAGACTCGATGAGCGCG